>JAJPIU010000033.1 GCA_021324535.1 Pseudomonadota bacterium | reverse complement strand
GGATCTTTCTCTGCATAGAGTACATCGTAAAAGTCCACAATGATTGCACGAAACGGCATTGGTTTCTCTCCTGCATCTTTTGTGCATTGCTCATAGACAGGTTGGTGCTCGTGTCTCTTAAAGTATACCTCTTTTTTGGCCGTGTGGGTTCTGTCTGGGGAGCCTTAGCTCGTTGCGCAATCCGTGGGATCTGTGAGCAGGTGGCGCCCCCTCGGCAACCAGGACAGCTCGTGGGCATGGACAATCTCAGCGCCCAGAAAGCGGCGAGGATCCGCGAGGCGCTCGTGGCGCGCGGTAAGGCGATCCAGCATGGCTTGGGCGCTCGCACCCAAGCCACGTTTCAAGAGGCGGTGTGTCTGGCTGTCGCGGCGATTACGTCCGCCAATGCTGCCGCTTGGTATGCCTATGCGGGATACCCTCTCCCTGCTCAACCTATCTGAAAGTTGCTTTAGAATTGTCGTCAAAAGCTTCGCGGTGTGACACGAAGCCGTATCCCATTGAGCGGCATGGCGGTCACGCGATAATACTGCACGATCTCCTGGTTGGGGACGAGTTCGAACTGATAGCGGCGAAGCGACTGTGAGACCAGCGCCTTGATTTCGATCTTGGCGAAGTTGATACCGATGCAGATGCGCGGGCCACCACCAAAGCCTACCAGCGCGTAGGGCGTCTTCTTGTGCTCTTCGCGGGGCGGCGCAAAGCGGTCGGGATCAAACGCGGTGGGGTTGGCGAAAACCTCCGGCAACAGATGTGCGGCGGCGATGGAATAGAACACGGGCGTACCCGCAGGGATGTGGTAGCCGTGAAAGTCGAACGCCTCGACAACACCACGCGGGCCATTGGCAACGGGCGGATAGAGCCGCTCGGTCTCCAGCAGCATGTTGTCGAGCAGCGGCATCCGCTTGATGTCGGCCAGTGTTGGCTCTTTTTCGGGATCAGAACCAACCACGGCTTCTTGTTCGGCCAGCAGACGTTGCGCTTCGTCGGGATGCTGTGTCAGCAGATAAAACAGCCAAGCTGTCAGGCTGGTTGACGTTTCGTGGCCTGCCACCAGCAGGATGTTCGTGTGAGCGATGATCTGCTCGTCGGAGAGCGCGTTTCCGTGCCTGTCGCGCGCCGAGACCAGCATCCCCAGGATGTCGTCGGTGGGATACTCACGGCGCGCGGCGATCTTAGGCAAGAGTAGCGCGTTGAGCTGGTTATGACACTCGCGGATGCGCTCCTCCCACTCCTCCTGGCTGTTCACCAGCATCCCCATCATGAGCATCTGCATGAAGATGTTGCGGAACTGGTCTACCTCCGGCCCCGTATGTAGGCCAGTCAGCGCCTCGGCGGCCACATCGAAGGTGATCTTGCGCGCCTCGTCGTAGATGTCAATCACGCCAGCCTTTGCCCAGCCGCCGATGCGTTCACGGATGATGCGATTCATCAGGGGAACGTAGCGATCCATATAGTTGACGGTGAAGGCGGGATTCATCATGCGGCGGTGTTCATCGTGTTCTGCTCCATCCATCGTGAGCAGCCCATCGCCAAAGAGTTCGATCACGCTGAAGAACTTGCCCCACCCCTCATGATGTGAAAACTTCAGGCGGTCGCTTTGCAAAACGAAGCGGTTGGCCTCCGGCCCCACCAGAAAGACGATGTTCTCACCTGTGTACTGTGAACGCACACGGAAGATCGGGCCGTATTGCTGATATGCGCTCACAAGCGTCGGTCCGACGTTGTAGGCGTAATCGGGTGGGAACGCCCCCTCCGGTAGGTCTTCGACGGAACGCAGGGCGGGCGCCGCGACCTCTGTATAGCTATGGTTTGTATGGATCGGCTGACTGGTGGCATCGCTCATGGGAAAGTATCCTTCTCTTATGCTGGCTCTTATGCTGGCGCCTGCGTGATCGTTGCTCCACAGACTATACGCACGGCAGGCGGTTGCGTTCAAGGTGGGCGCAAGGGGCGCCAGATACTGTAAGGCATGCGAGCGCGCCCCCGATCTTCGCGCTAAGATAGAAATATATCGCTACCCATGCCCATCTACCGAACGCGAGGAAACCTACGCCACTTTTTACATCACTGCGCACGGGAAGCGCAACGCTCATCATTCCGGTCGCGCCAGCCTCGGCATTCGCCTTCCTGGCAGATCCACGCAACGCGGCAGAGTGGTTTGCCGCCGTCGCCTATGCGCCTGCCGAAATAGACGGAAACGTGAGCGATAAGCAGACAAACCCCTTGCAGGAGGGAAGCGTCTGGCGCTTCACCCCCACCCACCGTGGCCGCGTTACCCCGGTGCGTATGGCCCACTATGCGCCCCCAGATGGCTTTGCCTGGGAAACGACCTATAGCGGCTGGCGCGATAACCTGCGCTGGGAGATTGTCTGCGCGGAATCGCCGCGAGAACCACAACAAGAGCAGCAGGAACACCCTGCGACGTGCGTGACGATGACAATTCGCCAGGAGCCTGGGCCGTTTGGCTGGCTGGTATTGCTGGCGTCGGCGCCGTTCATGCGTTTTCGCGCAGGCTGGTTGGAACGCCGCGCTAATCGCGCGCTGGAACGCGCCCGCCAAACCCTCATCGCCTACAACGAGGTCTACGCCGAACGCACGGCGCAGCGCAAACAGCGACGTGAGCAGACTACCCGGCGAAAAGGATCACACAAAGCAGGACGGCGAGCGAGCGGCTGAAGCCGCGCCTAAGGGTTGCTGTGCGAGCAACCACAAAGCCCCCTTCGCTGGCTCGCGCCATTACGGATCAAACCGCTTGGCAAAAATACAAAGAGCGTTCTTCACGAGTGGCGTGGTATGCTGCGTAGAGCAAAGGTAAACACCCCACACTGGCAGGAGCAACGCGCATGGCGCAACCCAAGACGCCAACAAACCCATCCCCATCATCCAGGCCGACACACCCAAAGAAACCGCCCAGGAAAGCAGGACATAGACCGGCCAAACCGGCGCCCAAACGCGCCACACAGCCTGAGCAGGAAAACAGAGCCGACACGCCGGATGAGCAGCCGATCTGGCGGCGGCATGTCTTCGTCTGTACCAGTGGCTCGTGGTGTCCGGCGGTAGATGGCGATGGGCTGGGCGTCCACGCGCGGCTGAAACAATTGGTGGCCGAAGCTGGCCTGAAGGCGACGACGCGCGTCAACCATAGCGGCTGCTTCGATCAGTGCGGGCACGGGCCAATGGTGGTCGTCTACCCGGAAAACGTCTGGTATTGGGGCGTGCAGCCGGAAGACGTGGATGAGATCGTCAGCGAACACCTGATCGGCGGAAGACCAGTGGAGCGGCTGCGCTATCGCAACACGCCCGGCAAGCATAAGCTCCCACGCGACGAGCATGATCGCCCAATTGGGCGACCTCAACGCAAGAAAACGGCGGCAGACGCCACACTATGACGGAAGATATCATGTTCTCAGAAGTACGCCTGTTCTAATGCAATCACAAGAACGCCCCGCACATGAAAAAATGCGCAAGGTGAGGCGGAAGAAATGTGATGTGTTTATTGATCTTGCACGTTGAGCAAGCACAAGTCCACAAGGACAGGAGAGAAACATGACTAACGCATCGTCTACCCAAGCATCGTCTTCGCTCAAGGCCGAGTTGCTGACATTGTTCGATCAGACCGGCGAGGCTGTGCGCGCCTTCGCTTCCAGCCGCACGCCAGAGGAGCGCGCCGCACAGAGCACACCTGATGATTGGTCGGCGAAAGTGTTGTTGGCCGAGATCGGTTTTTGGATGGACTACACCGTCGAGCGGATGGGCTATTATGCGCGTGGCGAGCAGGCGCCGCAACGGGTGGACTTCGGCGCGTTGAGCGAACGCACAAAAGAGACCTGGGAAGCCTCCTCATGGGATGATTGCCTGGCCTACGCTGAGGCACAGCGGGCGCGATTGAGCGAGGCCGTGCGTTCAAGCTCGGACGAACTGCTCACTATCAACAACACCTATGAGGGGATAGACGGCGGCCCTTTCGACGGTGAGATTCGCGCCAACGGCTTCATCTGGCCAATGCAGGAACTTGAGAAATACTACAAGCGTGTCGGCGAGACAGCGAACGCACAGGCGATTTGCGCGCAACTGACGCCGGTCGTCGGCGAGGAAGAGCCAGAGATTGTTTGCGATCTCATCTCGCCAGCGGAGCTGGTCGCCCTCGCCGAGCCGCCGCTGATTATAGACGTGCGCGGAAAGGGTGAATATGCGGCTGGCCACGTCGCGGGGGCTGTCAACATCCCCCTGGGCGAGCTGCGCAAGCGTATAGGCACACTGCCGACTGACCGGCGCATCATCACCTACTGCAATATGCATCATCCCGGCCATTCGCGTGGCGAACGCGCCGCTGCCATGCTCGCGGAACACGAATTGCAGGCAAGCGCAATAGCAGGCGGATATCCGGCGTGGCAAAAGGCACAGAGCAGCGCGGAATAGCGGAATAATAGAGCAGTAGTATTGGAGACTGGCGTGCGGCGCCTGGCTAGCTCGACTGGCCAGACACGCCACCCTGGCGTGCTGGGGTACTTGCCGCAGCGCCTACCCTCTATTATGATCCGAGTCCGCGAAGGCGGACTTTGCGGCGTAGCCCTTAGGCGCGGTTTTAACCGCCCGCCCGTTGCTATTAAAAGCAAAGGAAGACATCCCCTATGGCCACATTCGCCTCTCTCTCGCTGTCGCTCGCCTCGTCCGGCGGCTCGTCGCTTGTGGCGAGCGTCATCTTGATCATCGTGGCGCTGGCGTTCGCGTGGAACCTCGGCGTTCACTACACCGGCGCAGTGATGGGCATGCCCTTTGCGGCGCGCGCCATCGCGCTCTGGCCAGCGTTGCTGCTGATTGGCGCGCTCATTATCCTGGGAGCGACGTTCGCCAGCGGGCGCGTGGAGACGACGGTTGGCAGACATATCATCAACGATCACTACGTACAAACGCCCGACGCCATTGTGATTATCCTGGCGGCTGGCGCGCTGACGATGCTCTACAACTACTGGAAGATTCCCACCTCGACGATCCAGATACTCGTGTTCTGCGTTGTCGGGGTGGGGCTGGCCGGTGGCATCCCCATCTACTGGAAAACGATTGGACAGCTTGCCATCGTCTGGGTGATTGCGCCAGTGGCGGCGTTTGGGTTGGGCTACCTATTCACCCGCCTGCTCGATCTTGCCATTCCGCCAGCTGTCGCGCACGCCCAGGCCGAGGCGCAGATCGCCCTGGCTACTCCCCAAGCGCAGACGCAATCGCGCTGGGGATGGTTCGCGCGCTGGTTTCCGGGGGTGGCGCTGGCGCAACGGCCCACACCAGCCGTGCGTGTGGCGATGAAGAACACGCCCGGCGTGGCAGGCAGGGTGGCGCTGGTGATGCTACGGGCGCTTCCGGCGTTGCTCGTGGCGGTCGGCGTGTTCGCATCGTTCGTGTTGGGCGCAAACGATGTCTCCAATGCGACGGGCGCCTTCATCCTGACGCATCTCTTCTCGCTGATGGTCGCCGGACTCCTGGGCGGGGTGGCAATGGCTGTGGGAACACTGACCTGGGGACGGCGCATCCTGCACACCGTCGCGTTTGATGTGGTGAAGATGGATATAACGATGGCAAGCGCGGCGCAGGGCGTGCAGGCGCTGGTCGTGCTGATCGCTGTGACGCAGGGCTACTTCACCTCGATGAATCAGGCGTTGATCGGCGCGATGGCTGGAACCGGGCTAGCGCGTGGTCGCGAGACGGTGCAGCGCAAGCAGATCATCGGCATCCTACGCGGCTGGGTGATCGGGCCGCTTTCGGGGCTGGCGCTCGCCTTTGCCCTGGAGTTCATCACACGGCTGATCGTGAGGTAGCGTTATCCCTCGCTGTCGGGCGCGCGCAGCCGATAGCCAATCCCTGGCTCGGTGAGGATGTAGCGTGGCGCGCCCACCTGCGGTTCGAGCTTGCGGCGAATCTGCCCAATGAAGACACGCAGATAATGCGCCTCGTCCTCGTGCTCAGCCCCCCAGACCGCGCGCAGCAGATCGCGATGGCGCACGACCATTCCGGCGTGACGCGCCAGATAGACTAGCGTCTCATATTCAGTGGGCGTCAGATGCTGTTCCACACCATCCACCGTCACCAGCCGCCGCGCAAAGTCAATCACCAGGCCGCCTGTCTGGAAGCGTGTCTCGTGGTCGCGGGCGCGCTGCCTGGCCGCATGGCGCAGAGCCACTCGTACCCGCGCCTCGAGTTCAGGCATGCTGAACGGCTTGGTCAGATAGTCGTCGGCTCCCTCGTTGAGCGCCAACACTTTGTCATGTTCGCTCTCGCGGACGGAAAGCACGATGATCGGCGTCTGGGTATGCAGGCGGATCGCCCGGCAGACCGCGACGCCATCCTGATCCGGCAGAAACAAATCGAGGATGATAACATCAGGCCGCCAGCGCATCACCTCGTCGAGGCCCGTCTTGCCGGTGAGCGCCCACTCCACCTGAAACTCATCGCTCGCTAGCCCTGTGCGGATGGTTTTGCCAATCTCAGGCTCATCGTCAATCACCAGCACGCGCACGCTCTTTGCGGCGATGTCTGTATGGGCGCTTTCCTGTTGCGGATTCATCATACCTGCGCCCCCTCAATAGTGGCCTCGGCGGAGGCAGCCAGCGTATCTTGTCGTTGTGGCAGCGCGCCGAGCGGACGTTCAGGCGAGAGCGGCAATGTGAAGACCAGCGTGGCGCCGTGGCCGGGCTGGCTTTCCGCCCAGATGCGTCCGCCGTGCGCATGGATGATGCTGGCGCAGATGGCAAGCCCCAGGCCAACGCCACCAGGCGCATGAGCCTCCCCCGATTGCTCAGGCTGCTGGCCACGATAGAACCGCTCGAAGATGGCGTCAAGCTCCGACTGAGCGACACCCATCCCTTCGTCGCTGACGCGCGTCTCCAGCGCATCGCCAACCACACACGAAGTGATTCGGATGGCGGCGTCAGTTGGCGAATATTTGAGCGCATTCTCCACAAGATTGATCATCACCCGTTCGATCTGTTCGTGATCTATCTGGGTTAGGGGCAGGTCATCCGGCGTCTCGACGATGATACGCCTATCACCCAACTGCCCGGCGCGTTCGAGCGATTCCAGCGCGGCGACGATCACCTCGTCTATCGTATACCATTCAAGCTGCAGCTGCGCTACTCCGGCCTCGAGCCGCGAAAAATCAAGCAGGTTGCCCACCAGCCGGTTGAGCCGGTCGGCGCTGCTATTGATCGCTTCCAGCAGTTCGCGCTGGGTTGCGAGGCTGCGCCGTGGGGCAGGCGTCAACAGACTTGTCACAGCGGCCTTGATGCCAGCGAGCGGCGTGCGCAGATCGTGCGTGACCGACCCCAACAGCACGGTTTTCAGTCGGTCGCTCTCTTGAATCGCCTCCGCGTGGATCGCCTGCCGCCGGAGCGCTGCGCGTTCGAGCGCAAGCGCGAGTTGATCGCGATAGGCGCCAAACACGCCAGCCAACTGATCGCCGTGGGTATCACCCTCCTGCGGCTCAAGCAACGCCGCCATGCCCTCGCCACCCACTAGCGCCAACACACCCACGGCCTGTTGGTTGCTGCGCAGGAGAATACAGGCAAGCGAGAGGTCATCCGGCGTATAACCCGATCCCGCCAGAGAGCGAAATATCGGCTCACCGGAAGCCAGCGCCTCGCCTGCCGCGCTCAAAAGTATCGCCTCATCGGCCAATGCGTATGCGTCGGGCGCCGCCGATACTGCGCGTCTCACTGTTTCCCCTGAGGCGGCTGGCTGAAGAACCGCGCAGACCCTCACCTCGGCTGGCGCAAACGTCTCACATCCCCAGCACGCCAGTCTATCGAGCAGCGTCGGCTCGTCGGGCGTGGTGGCAATTAACTGGGCAAGCGTATAGAGTGTTTCGGTGCGCTGGCGGCTCTGCTGGGCGTCTTGCGCTCGTGCGCGCGCCGCCGCCGTCAGTTGGCCCGCCACCAACGCCGTCGCCAGGAGGATCACCAGTGAGAGCCATTGGGTAGGATCATCCACCGTCAGGCGAAGGAGCGGCGGGATGAAAAAGAGGTCATACGCCAGGAAGGCCAGCAGCGCCGCGCAAATGGCAGGCCCACGCCCAAACGAGGCGGCCACCCAGAGGACAGCCAGCAGGTAGAGCAGCGAGATGTTGGCGATGTGCGTCTGCGTCTGGATGAGCGCAATGACCAGTGAGATAACTACTACACCAGCAAACGCCGAGAGGTAGCCCGGCCACGGTGTGCGCAGCCGCGCGCGCCAGATGCGCCGTGAGAGCGCCGGTCGCGTTGGCGCAGGCCGTCGCCCAACAGTAGTGTCTTGTGTGCTCATGGTGTGGCCTCTGCTGTACGCTGTGGTCTCTACTCCTGATGATAGGCCAGCTTCGCCAGCTCGCGCCGCAGCAACTTCCCGCCTGAATTACGTGGCAACGGCTCATCTACGATATACACCTCGCGTGGAACCTTGTAGCGCGCCAGCCGTTGCGCCACGAATGCGCGTAGTTCCTCCGGCGGTGGCTCATCTATCGCTTCGCGCAGCCGCACAAACGCGACGGGGGCCTGCCCCCACTGTTCGTCCACCAAACCGATGATGCCCGCCTCCTCCACAGCGGGATGCGCCAGCAGCGCCGACTCGATCTCCGCCGGATAGACATTCTCGCCGCCGGAGATGATCAGGTCGGCCCGGCGATCCAGCACGTAGAGATAGCCATCCTCATCCAGGTAGCCGATGTCGCCCGTGGCGAACCAGCCGTCATGAAACGCCTGTGCGTTCGCCTCCGGACGATTGATATAGCCAGGGGTGACGGTTGGCCCGCGTAGCGCGATCTCACCCGCCTCGCCTGCCTCGGCCTCCACACCTGCCGCAGTGTCGCGCATCACGCGCAGTTGCACGGCCGCCAGCGGACGACCCGCCGAGCCAAGCTTGCCTAGGGCGTCCGCCGGGGGGAGCGTCGTCGCCTGTGAGCAGCTTTCCGTCATGCCATATGTCTGCGCAACGGGAATGCTGCGTCGCGCGCACTCTTCCAGCAGCGGACGTGGCGCAGGCCCGCCGCCCAACAAGACACAGCGCAGGCGGTCGGGATAGCGCATGTCGGGCCGGTCGAACTGATCGAGCAATCGCTGGAGCGTGACGGCCACCACGGAGATCATGGAGACCTCGCCCGCCAGCAACTCGGCGTGGATGGCTGGCGCGTCGAATCGCTCGTAGACGGAGACGCTCATGCCATAGATGACGCTACGCATGAGAATGGAGAGGCCGCCGATATGGTAGAACGGCAGACACGCCAGCCAGCAGTCGTCCTCGCGCAATCCCAGGTTGAGCGCGGAGCTGATCGCGTTCCACCAGAACATGCCGGAGGTGATGCGCGCGCCTTTGGGGCGGCCCGTCGTGCCGGAGGTGTAGATGATCGCCTGCGTCGCCGCCAGATCGATCAACCTCTCTCCCTGGCCCTCTTCCCTAGAGAGGAAAGGAGTGGAGGAAGAACCTAACCCCAGCCCTTCCTGTGAACGGGAAGGGGGAAACGATTCGCCATCAAGCATCTTCCCTCTCCTGCCATGCGGGGGTGGGGCAACCAGCGATTCAAGCGCCTGTAGAGGGATGGCTGGCGTGCGCTGGCCGACCTCCTTCGCCAGCGCGCTGTGCGCCTCATTGTGGGCAAGCAGCGTCGCCTGCGCGTCGGCGCATTGCCAGGCCAGTTCGTCAGCGGTGAGCCGCACGTTGAGGGGGACGAGGATCGTGCCCAAGCGCGCTGCCGCATGGACGAAGATCGCGTACTCCAGGCTGTTCGCCGCCAGCAAGGCAATTGTATCGCCCGTATGCGCTCCATGGGCAGCCAAGCGTCCGGCTAGCGCTGTCACTCGCGCATCGAGTTCGGCGAAGGTCAGGGAAGGGTGATCGGTTTGTCCCATGCGCAGCGCCTGCCGGTTGGGATAGCTTCGCGCGCAGCGGCGTAGCCAATCGGGCAGGAAGCGATCAGATGTGGAAGCATCGTAGGAGTTGTGCTGGAACAGTAGCATTGGTATGGTTGCCTCAAAACACTCTGGCAAAAGACTGGCGCCCATCGTGCGTATTCCCCCCCCAAGTATTGTGTTTGTTTGGCAAAGGAGGTATCTCATGGCGCCAGAACAGAACAGAGAGCCAGTCTATCCCAATGATAACACGCCGACCGTACCGGATGCGCCCCCGCCTGTGCAGCCCCCGCCGCCCGCCGATCCGGTGGATCGCCCTTACGCAGCCGCCTATGAACGCGAACGCTACGTGCAGCCCGTGCAACCAGCGCCTGTGGCGCGTCCGACCGTCTGGACGACGTTCCGCATGATTCAGGTGGATTACCTGGTGTTTGGGATCATCGAAGCCATCGTTGTGATTCGTTTCCTGCTGAAACTGCTGGGGGCAAATCCTGACGCAGCGTTTACGAGCTTCATGTATCAGATTTCCAGCCCGTTTGTGGCGCCGTTCCAGGGCGTCTTCCCCAGCCCAGCCACACAGGGCAGCGTCCTCGAGCTTGCCTCGCTGCTGGCGATCATCGTCTACATCTTGCTCTCGATCCTGATCGCGCAGATTATCTGGGTCGTGCGCCGCCGTCGCGCATAATCGGCTGCAAAGAGAGATGAGTCGGCCAGTTTTCCTTGATGTGTGATCATACGTCCCTTTCAGATGCGCTACGAAGCACAGTGGCAGCATATCTGAAAGGGATGTTACATGCGCGGAAAAAGATTGGGACACAATCGAAGCGGCTCAGCGCAACTACAAACGAACGTGAGCAAATAGATTACGACCCCTGCGCCTTCTCACCCGCCTCTTCACCCTGTTCGCCGCGCTGCACGATGTCACCAGTGGTGAAGAGGATGCGCTGGAGGGTCGCTTTCCAGGCAGGCTTGCGACGCAGGAGGAACTCGAGATCCATGCCGAAGTGCTTGAACTCTTCCTCCTGCGAGTTGGCCATAATCGCACGCGCATCTTTGTCTTTCTCGACGGCGATACGCTGCTCATACCAGTTGATCGCTTCGCACTCTTCGGTGAGCGAGACGATCATACGTGCGAATGTGCGGGTCTCTTCGGGAAGTTCGTTTGCCGGTTCGTGATATTGGTCAAATCCCATGTGGATGGGTGTCCTTTCTGATGGAGTCTGATGAATTGGGAGTATGCGCATGGCGAAAGGCGCCACCATGAAACGTCTTGAGACGCCATGAAGTATGGACGCGCCATGAAGTATGGACGCGC
>JAJPIU010000026.1 GCA_021324535.1 Pseudomonadota bacterium | reverse complement strand
GCCGCTGCAAGGCGTCTATATCGAGGCGCTGCTGCTGTTCTTCGCCGCTATCGCCTATGGGATCACCTACTTTGAGCGCACACCCCTCGCGGGATTCGTGCCGTTGTCTTACGTAACAGGCGCAATCTTCTTCCAGCCCGATCCACATGGCCTCTTGCTCATGGCGCTGATCATAGCAATCCTGGCGATCATCGCCGGACGTGTCGGTGGCCCCCGTTGGAGCTGGTCGGCCTACGCCAGCGCAGGCGTGGCAGCTTTTGGCGTCATCATCAATACGTCAGCGCAGCCAGGCTTTGCCGTGCTGGCCTTTTGGTCACTGGCGGCAATGGCCTATATCATCGCCCTGGTGGAGTCCAGGCCCGACGTACTTCCCGTCGCATTCGTGCTCTGCCTGGGGGGAAACGCCGCGCTAATCAACGTCTTCCACCTGACACTGTGGGGTGGTGTGCTGGCATATAGCGTGCTGGCCTGGGGTTTTGTTTTTATGGGCAAGCTGTGGCGACGGCTGGGCTGGCTGCGCCCGCGCGGCGGCTCCTGGTGGCTCAGCTTCATTCCCATACCCCAAGGATATGGAGCCACAGAGAATGCGATGCCCGCGCCACAAACAGGGCAGGGGCCACAACTCACCCCGCAAATGATGGCAAGCACCATCATCTCGCCCCACAACAGGCAGGGGCAACCAACGCCACAGCTTACCCCCGGAATGATGGCGACCACGATTATCAGTCCGCAGCCGGGGCAAACACAACAGCCACAAGCGCACAGACCCCCAGCGCAACCGACACACACGGCACAAACGCAGGCCACGCCTTCGCTCGGACGTACCCAACCGGCGGATCGGGCGTCCGGCGAAGCGACACAAAGGGCGACGCCCACCATCTCCGCGATGGATACTCAATCCGATGCGGTAACAACGCAGACAGCGGCCACACTCCGCTTACCACAGGAGCCACAGGCGGCGGAAGGGTCAACAGCCCCAGCCACCATATCGGCCAACGTGACACTGCGTGGAGTTCAGGCGCCGCCAACCACACCAGGCGCGCCGGTTATAGCGGCGCATCAGGCGCATATCACCCAGCAGATGGCGCAAGCGCAAATGCTTCGGACATACTGGGGAGATCCTCGTATCGCTGGTGAGGCGGTTCACCGCTGGGCATGGCTGCTCGTCGCCGTGGGCGCGCTGGTGATCGGCTGGTACGTCGGAGCAACCGGCGTCTACCAGATCACATTGGGCAACGTGTTGACCTTGCTCGGCTTCGCCGGGCTCACCTACGCCTTCGCCTATGCAGAACAACGCCCAATGACCGGCGTTCTCATGTTGCTGTACATCTCGGTTGCGGTCTACTTCGAGTCAGACCGCCTTCTGCTGCTGGCAATCGCCTTGTGCCTGGCAGCGCTGGCGCTTACCGCAGGACACCTAAGTAGCCCGCGCTGGAGCTGGTCGGTCTACGCAGGGCTTGCGGTGGCGGCGCTGGCGACCATCCTGCATGGGCTGTCTCAGCCAGGCTTTGAAGCGCTGGCGCTGGGTATATTTACCCTGATCGCGTATATCATCGCCGCTGCGGAGTCGCGGCCGGATGTGCTACCCATCTCGTTTGCGCTAGGCAGTAGCTGTGTTGTTGAGACCTCCATCGCCTTGCACCACGCCGGAACTGGCGCGTTGATCGGCTTCATAGCGATGGCCTGGGCAGTGGCGCTCATCAGCCCGCTCTGGTGGTCACTCGGCTGGCTACGCCCACGTGGCGGCATGTGGTGGCTCGACAAATCCTCGCCAGCCATTCAGGCGCAATGGATGGATCCTCGGATAGTTGGCGCATTCATTCATCGCTGGTCATCCCTGGCTATCCTGGCAGGGGCGCTACTGTTTGCCGGGCCAATTTTCGCAACGTGGACTATCGGCTCTGGCGCCACCCTGGTGGAGAGCATAGGGCTATTGGCAATGGCCGCCCTGTTCGCCTACCATGCGATGGATACCCGACAGCGCTGGATGCGGTACGCAGCCGGAGAGTTTCTGGCGCTGGCTATCACCTGGGGTGGACGCTGGGTAGGCGCCGATAACCTGCAATGGTTTATTCTTGCTCCAGGAACCTACCAACTGCTGATTGGAGCCATACTCCCTAACGACGCGCAGATAGGGCGACCGGAGCGCGCCGGGCAAATCTTCTCGCTGATCGGCTCGGTGATCTTGCTCGGCCCAACACTAGACCAATCGCTTCAGGCGAACCCTGCCTGGGCCTATGCGCTTATCCTCATTGCTCAGTCACTGGCAATTTTAGGGGTCGGCTTAATGAATCACTCGCGGTTGCTGGTGGCCCTTAGCTCAGCATTCTTCTTGCTGGCCATCATACGGCTCTCCTGGATCGTCGTGTCGTATGATTCGGCGTTGCTCCCTGCTGTAATAGCAGTGGGCGGAGTGCTGCTGCTGGGAACATCAGGGATAATAGTGTACCGGATCAATCGCCGAACCTCCAGACAGGCCGCGCAACAGAATACACCGCCTCTAGCCCAAACCGGGCAGACCGCGCCAACCACACAAACCGCTCAGCCGACATGGCCAGCGTGGCAGCAGGCGCGGCAGGCAGGACAGATGGGGCAGGCGACACAATGGTCACCACCCTGGCCAGCGCCACAGCACATGTCGCCATCGGGACAACCGACGCAAGTGCCGCCACAATGGCCCAATCCTGCTCCACCTTCAGGCGACGCGCAAACGTCACAGAGGCTACAGTAGCCTGAACACTACCCGCCACCTATTAGTCCCCCTTCCCATCTATAGGAAGGGGATGGGGGTTAGGTCATCCGCGCCAGGGCTTGCCCAGCGTCTCGCGTCCACCAAGATAGGGGCGCAGCGCCATCGGGATGCGTACCGTACCGTCGCGCTGTTGATGGTTCTCAAGCAGCGCGATGATCGTGCGCGTTGAGGCGAGCGCCGTGTTGTTCAGGGTGTGGACGTAGCGCACCACGCCGTCAGCGTCGCGATAGCGCAGGTCGGCTCGCCGCGCCTGGTAGTCGTGGAAGTATGAGTCTGAGTGTGTCTCGCGGTAGCGCCCCTCTGAGGGAATCCAGCACTCGATGTCGTACCCCTTCACCTTGGCGTCGCCCAGGTCGCCGGTGCAGATGTTCAGCACACGGTAGGGCAGCTCCAGCGCCTCGACGATCTCTTCTGAGTTACGCAGCAAGTCTTCGTGCCAGCGCACTGACTCCTCGTGGTCGGCGCGGCAGATGACGTACTGCTCCACCTTATAAAACTGATGGACACGCAGGATGCCGCGCGTATCCTTGCCATACGTGCCCGCCTCTCGTCGGAAGCACGGTGAATAGCCAACATAGCGGATCGGCAGGTCTTGCTCGCGCAGAATCTCGCCGGTGTGCATGCCGGTGATTGACACCTCAGCCGTACCCACCAGATACACCTCGTCTTCGGGCAGGCTATAGGTTTGCTCGCGTCCGCGCGGGAACTGGCCGTTGCCGAAGAAGCAATATTCGCGCGCCAGCACAGGCACATCCAACGGCTGGAAGCCCTTCGCGGCGATGCGCTGCAAGGCGAACTGCATCAGCGCAAGCTCCAGTAGCACAGCGTCGCCTTTGAGAATGTAGCTGCGTGAACCTGCCACTTTGGCGGCGCGTTCGAGATCGAGCCAATCCTGCCCCTGCATCAGCGCAACATGATCCAGCGGCTCAAAGTCGAACTGGCGCGGCTGACCGACCCGTTTGATCTCTACGTTATCCTCTTCGCCGGCGCCTTCAGGCACGCTGGCGTCGGGAATATTGGGGACGAGCAGCAGATACTCCCGCAGGCGCGCCTCAAGGTCACGTTCGCGCGGCTCAAGCTCTTTCAATTCGGCGGCGACGGCGCGCCCCTGGGCAATGAAACCCTCGCGCGCCTCTTTGTCGGGGCCAGCCTGTTGGATGCTGCGTGAGAGACGATTTTGCTCGGCGCGCAAAAACTCGGCGCGGCGGCGTGTCTCGCGCAGGTCTGCGTCGAGCGCGAGCAGCGCATCAACATCCACGGCGGTCTTGCGGCGGCGCGCGACATCTTTGATCAGATCGGGATGTTCGCGGATGAACGCCAGGTCTAGCATAGTGGTACCCCTCTAGATGAATGGATACATCCAGTCTGCCCTGGTAACAGGCATAGACAAGATATAGACAACAACGCGCCGCCCATCCAAAGGACGAGCGGCGCGGACGTGTCGTGGTGCCACCTTTGTTCGTCATGCCACCTGGCGCATTTCAATTGCTAGCGCGGAGCATGACCTTGTGTCGCCCGCTAACGCTGGCAAGGCGGCGCGTCTTACTTGGCAAGGGAACATGGATCGCCTTGCCGTTGGGCGCACGGCTGGCGAGTGGAGAGCCAGCAGGGGCGTTGCGTCGCATCATCCCGCAACTTTCTGTGCGCCGGGTCTGGCTGGCTTATCTCGCGTGTTGCCGAATATCGAATGTCTCGTGATGACTGCATCGTACCCCATCGCATGAGCAATGTCAAGCAATAGATCTGAAATTACCAGCTCTTCTCACCGGCAGCGATACACTACGATGACGAAGCGCCCGTAGAGGGCATGGGAGACCCCGGTCGGCGATTCTTCGCGCGCCGGATCGTCACGACGGCCAGCAGCGTCGCGCCTACCCCTAACGCGCCAACGAAGATGCCGACGGCTAGTCCAACATAGGGGATGGCCTTGATCAACCCCAGAAGCAACGTTCCCAGGATAGTCGAAAGCGCAAGGCGCGGCTCGTGACGATGCGCAAACGGACGGAGCAGCCAGCGTCCCAGCGTCGCCCCTACCGCAAGTGTCCCCACCACCCAGGAAAGGATGACCAGCACGCCAAGCGCCAGCGCCAGCGGAATCCCCAGACAGGTCATTGTCAGCGCGACACCGGCAAACGCAGCCGCAACGCCAGCCACCACGCCGATCAACAGACTACCGGCAGGACGTGTTCGCACCGTGTCGCGCAGATGGCGCAGAGGCTTTGGCGTCACGACGGCGGCGCACAGGCTGGCAAAGAACCAGAAAAGCAGGCTCAGCCAAAGCGAACCGCCATCTGGCGTAAGCAACTGCATAATCACCCAGGAAAGAAACGGCGGCTGAGAGACAACACGCTGGCGCTGCGACTGATTGGAGAAGGCGCTATCACCGGAAAGGTAGACGCTTCCGCCCAGGGCCTGCGCCTGGCCGGACACGGAACCATGCCCCTGAATGCGAATATCGCCATCCACTGTGGTGACATCGCCATCCACCTCGCCAAGCACCCGCACATTGCCTCTGATCACCTGGACATTCCCTGAGACGCGCCCCAACACCATCACATCACCATCGAAGGCATCAACATTGCCACATACCCATTGGTCAGGCGTGATGACAATCGGGCTTCCCAGCGATTGCTGGCCAGAACTGGTACAGGCCAGCGAAGGAACATATGGGCCGCTGAAGCTGGCGCCGCCGACATGGATGGGAGAAGAGCGACTGATCGGAACACCAAAGGGGATCAACAGCGCCGCACCCCAGGAGCCATTTATGCTGTGACGCTCTTGCAGCGACGTATGCGTCCAGGCGCCCCAAGAGAGCAGCAGCCAGAGCGCCAACCCCATAACGGCAATGCCAGCCAGGGTTGCGCTCCGGCCCTTCTGTGCGCGCAGAGCAGGCGGATGCGGCAGCGCGCTAGAGGATGGACTGGCGGTAACATCAGATTGAAGATGGTTGTTCGCCGTACCCTGCATGGGGATTATGCCTTCGTATAGGCTGAACCGGCTCGCGCCTGGACGGCGAACAACAGAAACGGCGCGATTAGCAGCGTGAGGGCAAGATAGAGTATGCCAAGTCCACCGACGACGCCAACGAGCACGCGCCAGACCTGTCCGGTGGCGGTGAACACAACAATTAGCGCGTTGAGCAGCATATTCAGGCCGCTGAAGACAAGCGTCGGCGCGAAAAACGAGAAGAGCGCCCCCGACAACAGGACGATCAGCGCCGCCAACCCATAGATTCCAAATAACGCGCGCATATGCTGCGCGACCATCGCATACGAAACATGCCGCCCGCCAGGCGCCGCGCCAAACGCAAACGACATGGCGGGCGACGCTTCAGGGGGAGCGCCGGACGCAGCGCAGCCCTGGGAGCCCTCCTGGCCTATCGCCGGAGAGGAGATACGCGCCATCACTGCCGCAGTAAAGGCGGAGTGGGATGAGGAAGGCGACGAAGAGGCGGGCGACCCCTGGCCGCTCGTATCGGATGTACGCGGTGATGCTGGAGCATCAGGAAAATCCAGTGCCGCAGACGAGCGAATGATGGGAAGCTGAGCAGCGTTAGGATGAGAAACAGGAGGAGCAGATGGCGGGCGGTCTACCGAAACGGGGCGCAGCCGCGCGCGAAATTGCTCGCGAAAAATGAGCTCTTCCTCGCGCTCACGGATCGTCTGCTCCACATGCGGCGCCAGCAATTGCCGCTGACCTGCGCCAGCGTGCCCTTTGCGCCGCGACAGCGACCAGAACGACCAGGCGAAAAAAACAGGAAAGCCAGGAAGGCCCGACGCGGGTAGGCTAGTGCGCCAGCGCCGCACGCCCCCCTTGCGCTGGATGTGCTTCTGACTCATCGGCGCCCTCGGTATCTTCAGTAGACTCGGCCAGGTCGGCGTCTTCGCTGGCCAGACTAAAGTTTATGCCCTGCGCCTTGAGTGTGCGCGCCACCAGTTCGCGCGCGCGATGCAGTCGCGCCTTGACGAGCGCCGGGGTCAGATTGAGTTCCCGCGCGATTTCATCATACGAAAAGTCGTACCAGTACCGCAGCAGCAGCACCAGCCGGTATTTCGTCGGCAAGGTATTCAAGATACCTTGCATCTCGTCATGTGTTTCGCCTTCCATCGCCGACTGCTCAGGCCCGGCGCCCAGGTCGGCGATCCACTCAAGAAATGGCGCATTCTCCAGGGGAAGCGCAAGAAACCGCCGCCGCCGCAGTTGGTCAATCGAGAGATGCGAAGCAATCGAGAGCAGCCAGGTGCTAAAGCGATGGGTGTCTTTATACGTGCGCAGTTGCGTGTACGCCCGTACAAAGGCCTCTTGCGCCACATCCTCGGCCTCGGTTGCGTTGCCCAACATGCGATAGGCGACGTTGTAGACGGGGTCTTTGTACTTCTCGACAATATGGGCAAACGCTTCTTGATCGCCTGACAGTGTGCGCCGCACCAACGTGATGTCTTCGCTCATATCAGCGGTCTGCGCGGCAGGCACAGATCGTTGCGTAGACTGCGCGTCGGCTCCCGTTATGCTCGCTGAGGTGGCTTGCGCTCCGGTGACAAGTCCCGCTGCCGATGTGAGCGGCGTTCCCTGAAACCCGAAAACTTTTCCAGCGACCAGGGCGGCCCCTTGAGACATTTCCACTCGCCGCCTCCTTTGTATCCCGGTAACCCACGCGAACGAGATTGCCCAGCCTATAACCGGAGTTCCAGTTCGCGCGTGCGGATGAATTCGTAGTATGTCGCTTACCGCCAGGCGGCTTCCACCCACTTATGGTAGGTTGGAGGAAACGACAGGCTGCGCTTTCCCGTACCCTTTTTACGCTGCGCCACGCCAAAAGTTGCAGGCGCCACAGACTTTTTTTGTGTTTTTGATTATTGATTGTACCTCGGCGTACAGACCTTCCTCCTAAGCATAACGTGCCCATCTATGAAAAGGATGTGAAATTCGTCACAAATAAGTCTGGCGAAGAACATCTGTTTGCCACCTGTTGACATATGTCGGCATATATTGACATATGGCCCTCAATACACATGAGCGTCTGATACCGAATACGCAATTGTGCGTTGGGAAGATTGGGAAGATAAGATAAGGAATGTGTGGCGCATCGCGTCAACACAAGGGGAACATCTGGAACCACCGAGAACGGGCTGTTGGCTATGCGGGGCGACACAACCAGGCAAACGGCGAGGGGCGAGAAAGGGAACACACTCGATCATGAACGAAGAGCCAAACAGCGAGCGAGCAGAAAATCCACAACCCACGCCAGAAAGCGCGCAGGTTCTCTATATGGCGCATGATACACCACCCTTGCAATGGCAGCCCTCCGGCTCCGGCATGCCTGTCGGGCATCCCTTGGCGGAACAGATGTCCGCTGTTCCTGCGCGGATGTTGGAGCTATCCGTGGTGATTCCGGTCTACAACGAACGCAAGACGATCATTGAGGTGGTGCGGCGGGTGCAAGAGCAGCCCTATCCGAAAGAGATCATCATCGTTGACGATTGCTCAACGGACGGCACACGCGAACTGCTTCAACAGACACAGTGGGCGGAGAACATCCGCATCTTCTATCATCCGAAGAACATGGGCAAAGGCGCAGCCATCCGCACGGCGCTTCAAGCCGTGACCAAAGATGTGATCATCATTCAGGACGCCGACCTGGAATACAACCCGTCGGACTTCGGCGCGGTGCTACGCCCCATCTATGACGGTGTGGCCGATGTGGTGTATGGCTCACGCTTCCTGGGCACACACCGCTCCTTCATGCTGCACCACTATCTGGGCAACAAGTTCCTCTCGCTGGTGACAAACATTCTGTTCAACAACATCCTGACGGATATGGAGACGGGCTACAAAGCCTTTCGCTCGCCTGTGCTCAAAGGTGTGAAGATTCGCAGCAACCGCTTCGACTTCGAGCCGGAGATCACGGCGAAGGTGCTCAAACGCGGCTATCGCATCTATGAGGTGCCAATCTACTACGCCGGACGCGACTACGCCGATGGCAAGAAGATCACCTGGCGCGACGGCTTTGCAGCGCTGTGGGCGCTGGCGCGCTTCCGCCTCTTCGATTGACATATTGAGCATCGTGGCGGGCGGTTGAAACCGCGCCTAAGGGCTTCGCTCCGCTACGCCACGAAGTCCGCCTGCGCGGACTCTTTTCAAGTGGAGGATGTTCGCAAGGAGGAGCCTGTGCCACATACTGGCGTCGAGGAGAAATTGCCCTGGCGTAATGTTCCATCTGTGGTGCGCGAAGAAGTGGAAACTGTGCTTGGCTCATCCGTCGTGCGAGGGGCGCGCGTGTGGGGCGGCTATGGCCCTACCCCAACGTTTCGCCTGCGGCTGGCCGATGGCCGTGGCGTCTTCTTCAAGGGAACCAATCGGGATTCCAACGAGTTTGCGCAGTGCGCGCTGGTACGCGAGGAGCGTGTGTATCGCGAACTGGGAGATGTCATCGGTGGCTGGGCGCCGCGCTTCTATGGCGCCTTCCGGCAGGATGACTGGCATGCGCTGCTGCTGGAAGATGTTGGCCCTAAAAGCGTTCCACCGTGGACGCCCGCTCTCACGCGGCGCATCGCACATACCTACGCCGATTTTCATACGAGCACGCTTGGCTGGCAAGGCACGCCCTCATGGTTGCCACGCCCGCAGGAGTCGCTACCCCGCGTGACATGGAGGCGTGTGGCCGCTGAGTCAGACGATCTGGCAAGCGTCGCGGCGCTGGTTGGCGAGCGAGAGGCCGAGGCGCACACATGGCTGCGGATGGCTTTGCCCACATTGCAAGCGGTGGCCGATAGTGCGGCTGATCTCCCTGGGCCATACGCTCTGTTACAGAGCGATACCCGCTCCGACAATCTGCGCTTCACTGGTGGGCGACTGTACCTGTTTGACTGGCCCTTCATCGAGGTTGGCCGCCCTGAGTTTGATCTCGTCGCCCTGGCGCAAAGCGTTACTGTAGACGGCGGCCCCGAACCGGAGCAGGTGATCGCCTGGTATGGCGAGCGGCTGGCGCTACGCAGCGATGCGCTCGACGCCGCCGTGTGCTGGCTGGCGGCCTTCTTCGCCGATCTCGCCTGGCGGCCTGAGATTCCAGGGCTACCACGTCTGCGGCGATTCCAGCGCCAGCAATTGGGCGTGACGTTGGCCTGGGCAGCGCGCCGTCTTGCATTGCCAGCGCCGGAATGGGTGGATATGCTGGGGTAGGAAGGTGGGCAGCCTCATCATGCACACAAGTGTACACCTGCAAGTCACCCGATGGCTAGCCTGGGGTGTCAGGCTACGGTATGATCTGTGTGGATGTCCTATGTATTCCTAGCCCGTGCAGGCGGGCTTTGTGGCCGAACGGAGTGAGGCCCTTAAGCGCGGGGTTCAACCGCCCGCCGAAAGGCCGAGACGAGCAGATGCGAAGAAAGACACGACAAATCCACGTAGGCAATGTGCTGATTGGCGGGGATGCGCCAATCGCCGTGCAGTCTATGACCACCATGTATACCCGCGACGTTGAGGCGTCGGTTGCGCAGATTCTCCGCCTGGAAGAGGTGGGCTGCGAACTGGCGCGCGTCGCTGTGCCCGAAAAGATTGACGCCGAGGCGCTTGGAGCCATCAAGAAGCGTATCCATATCCCTTTGATCGCCGATATTCACTACCATCCCGATCTTGCCCTAATGGCCATCGAGCAGGGCGTAGACGGCGTGCGTATCAATCCTGGCAACCTGATGGGTGGGCGCGAGTCGTTCACGAAGATCGTGCGGGCTGCGCAGAAAGCCGACATCGCCATGCGCATTGGCGTGAACTCCGGCTCCCTTGACGCCCTCGACCGTAAAGGCGAGGAGATGCGCAAGGTCAGCGTCAAGCTGCTCGAAGACGGCACCTTCGTCAAGAGCGATCCCATCGAAGAGCGGCGCCGCGAACGCGAGATACTGGTGGGGCGCATGGTGGAGAAGGCGCTGGAATACTGCGGCTGGGCCGACGACCTGGGCTACTACAACTATAAAGTCTCGTTGAAAAGCTCAAACGTGATGACCGCCGTCGCGGCCTATCGCCAGTTCTCCGCCGCTAGCGATGTGCCACTGCATTTGGGCATCACCGAAGCAGGCACACTGGTGACTGGCGCTGTGAAGTCGTCGGTTGGCTTTGCGCTGCTGCTGGCAGATGGGATTGGCGATACGATTCGCGTCTCTTTGACCGCCGAGCCGGAGGAAGAGATTCCCGTCGCCTACGAGATTCTGCGCTCGCTGGAGCTTCGTTCGCGCGGCGTGACATTCGTCTCGTGTCCCTCGTGCGGGCGGGTGGAGATTGACGTGCTCACCATCGCGCAGGAGGTGGAGAAACGGCTCGCGAAGGTGCAGACGCCGATTCAGGTGGCCGTGATGGGCTGTCTGGTGAACGGGCCAGGCGAGTCGAGCGACGCGGATGTTGGGCTTTCCGGCGGACGCGGCAAAGGCGTGATCTACCGTAAGGGCAAGCATATCCGCACCGTGCCCGAAGACCAGTTCCTCGAGGCGGTGTTGCAGGAGGTGGCGGCGCTGCTGCCCGAACACGAAGCCCGCCTGATCTATCCTGGCTCGGAGGGTCTTGGCCCTGTGACCGCAGGCCGCACGCGCGTGAAGGGTATCGGCGGCCAGAAGGGCGAAGAGGTCGCAGCCTCGACGGCTGCGCTCCGGCCAGCAGGGGGCGTGGCAGTGGCCGAACCCGAAGAGGCCGATAACAAGTCAAAGGGTAGCCTGCGCGGCAAGCCACTGACCATCCTGCCGAGAGGGGAATAGCTCAGAGGTAGCATGGCGGGCTGCTGCCACGGCGACGATATGCCTCGGCGTCGAGGGTGACGCGGGCAAGCGTGACGAGCGCCGCCAGTGTATCCGCCTGAGCAGTAGCGTCATCCAGCGGAAAGCCATCCTCAAAGCCGAGCGCACGGGCCGTTGTGCGCGTCATCCCTGGGCCAATCAGCGCCAGGGTTATATGGTCAAAGGCGTTGAGCGCGTCGGCGGCCTGGGTGATCTTACGTAGCTGGTCGGCAGAATTGTTGGCGGTCGGCGCGTCCGCTGCGCCAGCCTCATACCATATCAGCAGCGCATCCACATCTTGCTGAAGCGCCTGACGCATTACCTGCTCCCAGGAAGACGATTGTCTCTGGGAAACCGCGCTTACCCCATCTGCGCCGCCATGCAGCGCATCCAGCGCCAGCAGGCGTACCTCCTGGCAGTGATCGATCTCCGTCTGCAAGGCTTGCCATGCTTCATGAGCTGTGGGCAATGGTCGCGCGAGCGCCAGCGTCAGACGTCGTCCGAGGTTGGCGCGCAGCCACCCATCGAGCGCCTGCGCGCTGGCGATCACATTGGCCTGATTGCTTACCATACGTTCCCTCCTCTGTGTGCGTCTGTGTAGATGAACACTATCACATCGCGATAGGTCGTCGCGCAGGAGGAAGAGACAAAAGACACCACCGCTATTTGGCCGGAACCGCCAGACCGTTCGCCGCATATGACCAGGACAGGAAACGGGTCAGCGTACCAGCGGGCGGCGCTCTGAACCAATCACCCATCGCGCCAGGATAGCCTGACGGAAGAGGCGCCGCATCGGTATACGTTATCTGCCAGGTGGTTGGTTCTGACGTGCCGTCCAGCCAGGCGCGCCCTTTCACAAGCGCGACGCCGTTGCTCACCTGTACATCAATGCGCAACCAGTACGTAGTGTTTGGCGTGAAGATGAACGGGATGGAAGCGACGGTTGTCATCTTGCCCAAAAACCGCTTGCGCAATTCCAGCGTATTGAGAGCGGTGTTCATGTCAGCCTGATACCAGCGTGTCCCATACTTATCGTTGTCGAGGTTCACGCCACCCTCTGCTCCGCCGATATTCGAGAAGGCAATCTTGGCAAGCACATCGCCGCTTTGCTGTGGCGCCGTGTAGAGGAATCCGGCGGCTTTGTGACCATTCGTGCCCGTGTATTGGATGGCGCCGGTACCCGATTGGATGTAGGTATAGACGCTATTGCTCAACGAGCGCTGCCAGGAATAGTTCGCCAGGCTATCGGCGTTGGTGGTGGCGCCCCATCCGGCGGTGGTGTTAGCCCGCTGGAAGTTATCTTCCGCCGTGTTTGTGGAGAGGGCATGCGCTGCGTGGTGAAAGCTGGGAAGCATGAGCGCCCCAATCAGCAACGCAATTGCCATGATGGAAACACCTGGAATCAGCCAGAAAAGCAGCTTATGCGGGGTGAACCGGTTTTGCTTCATCGAGGTGGTCGGAGAGAACTGAAAGGGCCGAGTCGGTACGTCACGAGCATCGAGTGACAAGAGGAACCTACTTTCACCAAACTTGCGGTGTGAAAAACACTACACACAGCATTGACCTAGAGCGAAGGAAATAGTCGCGTACACATTTCCTAAATAGTGGGTAAGCGATACCAGTATAACGGGCTAGCGCACTGCTGTCAATCACACTAAGGCCCAATTTCAGTACAATTACTATATCACGCGCGTTGGGTTTAGGGTTTGGCTACCTGAGGCGCAGCATACACCGTGTATTGCCCCTGCGAGAAGACGACAGGCCAGCGTGTGATATGCGCCAGCACAGGGATGAGCGCGGGGAGTTGATCGGGCGTCGCCAAAAGCCGTATCAGGTTGTCCATGACCACGTAACTTGCCCTATCGAGCGTCACACGATAGGCCCAGCGTGCGGTGGGCAAGTTCGCTGGATAAAAGGCCGCCGCCTGCCCGCTCTGCGCCAGCGTTTGCAGGATGTCGGCTCCCGCAAGCGACGGCGCCTGGGGAGGGTGATCGAACAGCCAGGCGATTTGCGGCGAGGCAAGGACAAGGTCACCCGAGCTCGCATGCGAATAGATATAGGTTGCGACCGACTGCGCATCAGCGGGCGTCGCCAGGTAAGCGTCTTGCGCGGTGGGCAGCGTCGCCGCCAACCCTGTGACGTCTGTCGCCGTCGCCAGCGCCAATGGTGAGGCCACCACAACAAAGACAACCAGCGCCGCCAGCATCCGCAGGAGAAGCGTGAACGCAGGAGAAGGGAAGCGCACAGGAGCAAACAGGCTATCGAACCAGCGCAATAGCAGGCGGCGAACAGCGCGTGCGGCGGCATCGAACGCTGCGCCAGCGCCAAGCGCCAATAACGGCAGCAGCGGCGTCACTGTATGCAGGCTTGTTCCAATAAGCCGCACGGCCAGCGAGACCAGCGCCAGCAATCCAATCGCGGCGGGGAGCAATGCGCCCACAGGACGCTGCCGCACGAACAGCAGCCCGATCAGACCCAGCGTCAGCCAGGGATCGAGGGTTACAAAGCGATAATAATTGAGCAGAAGATCAATCGCCTGAATCAGGGGATTCCCACCGCCAACGCGCATCAGCGTGTTGAGCATATCGGACGGGAAGATGGTTGGCGCCGCCAGCCAGCAGAGCGCCAGCCCTACCAGCGGCACGCTCAATCCCAGCGCCACTGCGCGCCCAGCGAGGTTCCCGGCCAGCCGCCAGCCGCCAGTGCGCACGCCAAGCGACAGCGCGGCCAGCGCCACGAATACGACCCAGGCGATGCCCTCGTAGTCACTGAAGGCGGCCAGCCCGGCCAGCCCGGCGGCCAGCCAGAGCCAGCGCCGCGCCGTCACGGTTGTCTCACTGGCGTCCCGTGGAACGAGCGTTACTGCGCGCCACGTCGCCCCCAGGCAGAGCAGCCCAACAAACGCCAGTTGCGCATAGCTATAGCCCCAGCGCGTGTTCGCCAGCGTCACCGGTGCGACGGTATAGACCAGCGCCGCCCAGAGCGTCGGCGCGGGGCCGATCAGCCGTCGCCCGATCCAGAGCAGCGCGCCGCACGCCAGGGTAGCGTAGAACGCGACAAGCGCACGCAACGCAGTGATCGAATAGCCAAATAGCCGGATCGCCAGCGCCAGTTGCAGATAGAAGAGCGGCGGATGCTGCGCGAAGGCGCTGCGCAGGGCAAAGAGACGCAACTGCCCATGCGCCAGATTCCAGGCGATGTCGAGGTTGTAGCCCTCCTGCGGATCCCACCCTGGCGTCTGCCCAAGCCGCCAAGTGTGGAAGACGGCGCACAGCGCAAGGATCAGCGCCGCCACAGCATACCAGGCAATGCGTTCGAGGGATTGGCGATGTAAGGCGGCGTGGATAGGCTGGCGGCTGAAGCCACGCCTAGGGGTAGGGGCGCTGTGCGCCACGAAGCCCGCCTGCGCGGGCTGTCCTGTGGCACAGGAGATTGCCGGTTGGTGTACTGATGTTCGCTCGTTCGCTCTCAATAGTGGACTGTCGTTGCGCATAAAGGGGATTTTCCTATTCAGCCTGATCCGGCTCGGCCCAATGGCGGGCGCGCTCGACGGCTTTGCGCCAGCCCGCGTAGAGGCGCGCACGCTGTCCGGCGTCCATCTGCGGTGTGAAGGCGCGGTCAAGCGCCCACTGGCTGGCAAGCTCCACCTGGTCGCGCCAGACGCCAGTCGCCAGCCCTGCCAGATACGCCGCGCCCAATGCCGTCGTCTCGCGCACTCGCGGGCGCTGCGTCTCCACACCGAGGATGTCTGCCTGGAACTGCATCAGCAGATCATTGACCGAGGCGCCGCCATCTACTCTCAGGCGCTGCAACGCTACCCCGGCGTCCGCCTGCATCGCATCCAACACATCGTGCGTCTGGTAGGCCATAGCGTCCAGCGTGGCGCGCGCCACATGCGCAGCCGTCACGCCGCGCGTCAGCCCCAGGATCGCCCCGCGCGCCTGGGGATCCCAGTAGGGCGCGCCAAGACCAGTGAAGGCGGGCACAACATAGACGCCGTTCGTATCAGGAACCTGACGCGCCAGCGCCTCTACATCCACGCTTTGCTTGATCACTCCCAGGCCGTCGCGCAGCCATTGCACAGCGGCGCCCGCCACAAAGACGCTGCCCTCAAGCGCGTAGGTGATCTGCGGGCGAGCCGGATCGCCAAGCGCCCAGGCGATGGTGGTGAGCAAACCATGCTGCGAGGTATGCGCCTGTGAGCCAGTATTGAGCAGCATGAAACAGCCGGTGCCATAGGTATTCTTGGCCATGCCAGGGGTGAAGCATGCCTGCCCGAACGTCGCCGCCTGCTGATCGCCAGCCGCCCCCGCGATGGGCAGCGGAGCGCCAAACAGCGCGGGATCGCACTGCGCATAGACGTAGCTGGATGGCGCCACATGCGGCAGCATGGCGCGCGGAATCCGTAGCTCACGCAGCAGGTCGTCGTCCCAATCGAGTGTGTGGATGTTGAAGAGCATGGTGCGCGAGGCGTTTGTATAGTCGGTGACGTGGGCGCGCCCGCCGGAGAGCCGCCAGATCAAAAAGCTCTCCACTGTGCCGAAGAGCAGTTCGCCACGCTCGGCCCGTTCGCGCGCGCCGGAGACGTGATCGAGCAGCCAGGCGATCTTCGTGCCTGAGAAATAGGGATCGATGATCAGTCCCGTTTTGGCGCGTACCGTCGGCTCCAGGCCACGCCGCTTGAGGTCATCGCACAGGGGGGCGGTCAGGCGGCTCTGCCAGACGATGGCGTTATGGATGGGTCGCCCGGTGGCGCGTTCCCAGATGATGGTCGTCTCACGCTGATTCGTGACGCCAATCGCCGCGATCTGGGCCAGCGTCGCGCCGACATTGGCGTTGGCAAGCCGAAGCGCCTCACGCGCAGTGGCAAGCTGTGTCGCCCAGATCGCCTCAGGGTCGTGCTCCACCAATCCGGGCGCGGGATAGATCTGTGGGAACTCCTGTTGCGCCACGCTGACGATGGCGCCGTAGGAGTTGAACACGATGGCGCGCGAACTGGTTGTGCCTTGATCCAACGCCAGAATATATGCGGGAGCGTTGCTTACCATAGCCTGCCTCTCTTCTTTCGGTTCTTCTTTCGGTAGTCCGATGATCCTCCCCCTAGACGGCGCTCAGTGTGAGGGTATTGTATCGCCTGACGAGCGGGTTTGCCAGGCATGTCAGAACCAACCAGGGAGAAGCCAAGAAGCGAAAAGAGACACTTGCTAGATGCGCTGTTTTGCGCTAGCCTATAGATTGATTCCACAGACAACGGAGACCAAAGGAGACGACATATGCCGCTTGCCGGGAGTCTAACACAGTTTGCGCTCGCCGATGTCATCCAGGTGATTGAGAGTCGCCAGATGACCGGCTGCCTGTACGTGGAAAACGGCGTCCGTCGTGCGGCTGTCTTTTTCTCAGGTGGCCAATGGTTGCTTGCGGAGCGCATCGGCCAGAACCTGACGCTTGCCCAACAACTGGCACGCGCGGGCGTGATCACACCTGCCCAGTTCGAGCGCGCGACGGGAGTGGCGCCAGAGCATGTTGGCGACATCACCGATGTGCAGACGGTACGTATGCTGATCAGCGCGCGATTTCTCACGCAGGAGCGGCTGCGCGCGTGGGCGGTTGACGACGCGGTGGCGCTGTTGGGGGTCATCCTGAGCTGGCCTGAGGGCGAGTTTTTCTTCGAGGAGGGCGTGGTGATTCCTCAGGGGCGCGTGGCAATCCCATTGCCAACAGGACAACTCTTGGCGCAGGCGCAACGCCTCACCCAAAGTCCCAGCGCGCCACGCCAGGCGCCTCCGCTCACCCCCGAAACGGTGATTGACTTCGCCGAGCTTGAGCCGGGGGTCGAGCGCATCAGGCTGACGCGCGAGCAATGGAAGTTCCTCACGGCGGTGGATGGCCAAGGTACGCTGATGGAGGTCAGCGAGAAACTCCAGCAGAACGAGCGCCGTTCCCTCCAGATCGCGAACGAGTTGATCGCCAGCGGCGTGTTGCTTGTGGCCGGAACCATGGAAGGCTCAGGCCCACAACCTGCCGTGAAGGCGTGACCTACTCCCGGCCCCTCCCATAGATGGGAGGGGGGAAGAGCGGATACTGAAGCGGGCGGGTATCCAGCGCGCCTTGGCCACATGCCATTGATGAGTCAGCCCACTTCTATATCCCAGGGAAGCGCGTCGTTGAGCAATAGAGCCGGTACGAGGTCGCCGCTGTGGATGGCGCCATCGCCTTCGGGGATGTCCAGCAGCGCGGACGCCCCCTGCAACGATGAGATCAGATGCGAGTCCTGTGCGCCGGTTGTGCGGGCAATCAAGCGGGCGCCGTGTGTATGCAGACGGGCGCGCACAAAGTGGCGACGGTCGCCCTGGGGGATAGCCTCGCCCTCATACTCCACGATGATCTGCGGGCGCTCCACCTGCGCCGCGCCAAGCATCCGCCGAATTGCGGGCCGCCCGAACAACTCGAATGTGACAGCCGCCGAGACGGGATTCCCTGGAAGGCCAAGCAGCGGCGTCGTCCCTAGCAGACCAAACGCTACCGGCTTCCCAGGGCGCATCCGCACGCGCCAGAAGCCAATGTTCCCGGCCTCGGATAGTACCTGCTTGACAAGATCGTAATCGCCTACCGAGACGCCGCCTGACGTGAGGATCAGGTCAGCCTCACGCGCCTGATCGAGCATGGCGCGCAGGGTCTCGATGCGGTCGGGCGCGATGCCCAGCCACCAGGGATCGCCGCCCGCCCGCCGGATCGCTGCGATAAGATAGGGCATGTTGCTCTCGTGAATCTGTCCCGGCTGTGGCGCCGTCCCCAATGGCGCAAGCTCGTCGCCAGTGGTGAGCAGAGCCACCCTGGGCCGCCGCGTGACGGTGATAGGGTGCGCGCCCACCGCCGCAAGCAGGGCGATCTCCGAGGGGCCAAGCTCAGTTCCCGCGCGCACGAGCGTCACGCCGGGGCGCACATCGCCGCCCGCCGGACGGATATTTGTATTCGGCGCAACCGGCTGAGTAAGCGTGACGATCCCATCCTTCACCGTCACCAGCTCCTGCTGGATCACTGCGTCGGCGCCATCGGGAACGGCAGCACCCGTGAGAATGCGTACCGCCTCGCCGACGTGCATCTCGCCCGCGTAGAGACGCCCAGCGGGAACCTCACCCACCAGCCGCAGATCAATTGGCGCGGTCTTGCTGGCCCCCTCGGTATCGGCGGCGCGGATCGCATAGCCATCCATCGCGGAGTTGGCGAACGGCGGCACGGCCTCCTGGGAGACCACAACATGCGCAACAACGCGCCCCAACGCCTCGGTCAGCGGAACATCCTCGCTGTCCAGCGGCTTCATCTGCGCCAGAATGCGCTCGCGCGCCTCTTCGACGGTCAACATCTTTGCCACCCCTTTTGTCTTGTCTTGTCTTTTCGCCTCGTTCTGCCGATCACATTGCTCATAGCATAGCGAAGCGCGACGGCTGGGGGTAAGGGGAAGTGTGGCCCTGCTCTCGCTATCTCGCCTGTGGTATGCTGCAATAGTGGAGCAAAATGAGAAACGATTGGTTTCAAGACGGGTAGGGTAGGAGGCCACTTATGCGGCTGGCGATTATCTCGGACGTGCACGGCAACCTGACCGCGCTCGACGCTGTGCTGGCGGACATGCGTGCGACGCAGGAGGGTGAGCCGGAACACATCGTCTGCCTGGGCGATGTGGCGCAGGAAGGGCCGCAGCCGCATGAGACGATTGCCCGTCTGCGTGAGCTGGGTTGCCCGGTCATCATGGGCAACACCGATGATAAGCTCATCAAGCGCGCCGCACGCCTGGCGCAACCTAACGCCGACACGCTGGCCGATGCGTCGGGCAAGCTGGGCGAGGAGGCGCCATCCGAAGAGAAACAGCGTTCGCGCGAGGTGAACCAGTGGACGGCGCGCCAGATGATGCCGGATGACCTGGCCTACCTACGCGGGTTCGTCCCAACACTGGAGGTAAGCCTGGGTGGCGCTGAAGGCAGGCGCATGCTGCTGTGCTGTCATGGTTCGCCGCGCTCGTATAACGACCGCACGGAGGCGACGACGCCCGCCGAGAAGCTGGAGACGTGGCTTGCGGAGGTAGATGAGAAGCGAGTAGCAGTGGTGGCAAGCGGGCACACCCACCTGCAAATGCTGCGGCGCTATCGCAATCTGACACTGCTCAATCCCGGCAGTGTTGGCCTGCCATTGATAGAGACAGCGCAGGGCGAGTTCCGGCTGCTACCCTGCGCGGAATACGCAATCCTGACCTATAGGGAGGGACAGCCAGGATTGCGCATCGAGCTACGGCGTGTTCCCTATGATGTGGAGGCGGTGATTGCGGCGTATCTTGCCAGCGGCATGCCGCACGCGGAGGAGATGGCCGCCGATTGGAGAGGAATCGCAGGCAGGTGAGATATTCGTCATTGCAACGCTTGACATTGGGCTGTGGATGGCGTATCATAGATACGTCCCTGACGACCCGCGAGGGAAGTCAAACAACCAAGCCAAAATGGTGGAATTGGTAGACACGCAACGTTCAGGGCGTTGTGAGCGTACGCTCGTGGGGGTTCGAGTCCCCCTTTTGGCACCACGGCGATTGCGCCACACAGCAAGTGGCGCTGGCAGCCGTTATCTTTGGAAGGGTCGCATAGTCGGTCTAGTGCGGCGGTTTGCTAAACCGCTGGCGGGGGTTTCCTCGCCCGTGGGTTCGAATCCCACCCCTTCCGCCTCTCCCAATCATCCACCAACCCGGAAATTTTCCAGGTTTTCTTTTTGCCCTGCTGCTTCTCCCTTGTGCAGACCGCCGCATGGGCCTGCACACACAACAAGCAACGAACACATGGTAGTGTACTCCATCCGCTGGTGATAGCAAGAGCAGACGACCAGTAGGAGCCTGTAGGAGTTGCAAATGCCAGGCGCCTAGTAGCTCAGCGACGATCTGCGTCCACCCGCGCCAGATAAAGCTATGGCGGCGCAACTGTGCCTCCGTCAGCCGCGCGATGTGACCCAGTGTGCGCAGGCCATACCGCTGAAGCCGTTCAACCACTGCCGATGTGATGGAGCCTTGGGGATGGAGGAGCGATAAGAGATACGTTGAGACAACGTTCACGCCCGCTGGTGGGTGTATACGGATCATCTCCTATTTCCTCATGCGCGTGACAGCGCCAGGACAAAGGCCGTATACTGCTGGGTAGACCCAGCATCTGCTGGTTCGCCAGGGGGAAGCCAGGAAACAGATGCTTTGCCCACTAGGCTGTATGCCAGACGGACTCTATTTCTTGACAGCAGAGCCAAACCTGTTATACTGGCGTGTGTATTTGCCTTCTTCACTCTAAAGTGGGCATATTTTCTCTTCCAGACGCCCCAATTCCTCATGCTACGTTAAGATGATGCTCCGGGAACTGGCGTTGTGGCGCGCTACAACCGATGGCGGGCGACTGGTCTTGGGTGTTCGCGCTGTGGAGGGGGATTCGTTATGGAAGTGGCAGACGCTAAAACGACGAGGAACGCCAAAAAGCCAGGCGCCCGGAAGCGCACCGTAGAGTCGGCTGGCAATGCCGATGACTCCCCGCCACAGCTTCGCTACTCCGTCGAGATCATCAAAGTTGGCGCGCCGTTGCTGGATACCAGGATCATGCTGGCGCACTGGGATATGAACGCCGACGTCTCGGCCAATCTGGCGCGCATGCAGGAGGAGAACGTCTTCGGCAAAACCTCGCGCGCCTGCCCCGCATGCTGGCTCTCTTCCGCAAACGGTATCTGACCGATCCTGAGACGCTGGCTGCCCTGGTGGCGCTCGCGCATGACGACGCGCCATCCTCGCTGCTCGATCCGTTGCTCTATCTTCTGGCCGCACGCGCGAACCCACTGCTCTATGACAGCGCGACGCTGTTCCTGGCGCCGCTGCGCAGCCAGGAACAGCCCATTGTGACAACTGATGATCTGGCGTGGTGGCTGAGCGCACAATCGGCGGCGGGACGTACCCAGGGCGTCTGGTCGCCCGATACCATCACACAGCTGGCGCAGGGATTGCTCTCGGCGCTGCGAGATTTCGGCGTGTTGGAGGGGAAGATCATCAAACGGCTGGGGCCGCGCTATCTTTCCGTGCGGGCGTTTGCGCTGCTGGCGTTCTCTCTCAGCCGCGAGTACACCACGGGTGAGCGGCTGCTCCACGCCGATGAGTGGCGCTTATTCTTTCTCGATCAGGCTGGCGTAGAACGGCGATTTTTGGAAGCGCATACGGAGGGGCTTGACGCCATCGCGCAGTTGGAGCGAGATCGCGGCTTTCTCGTCGCGCAGGATCAGGTGACGACCTATCTGGATGACCCTGAGTGGGCGCCGCTGCCTGATTCGCTCGAGGCGCGCCTGCGTCCGCTCGACCCTACCCGCTCGGTCGCCTTTCTGCTACGCGCCTCGGCGATGGCCCCCGCAATCTATCAGATGTCGCGGCTGCTCGATGAAATGCAGGGGCGCACGCGCGTCCCCACGATTCTCTGTTATCCCGGCTCGCTCGAAGTGACGGTTGGCCTGGGCTATATGGATATGCCCGACCGCGGGGCGCTGGCTATGGATTCGTGGTAGATTACCTGGCCGAGGCGTTTCGTGAGTTGCACAAACACAACCACACCGACGCCATTGACGCGCACTTCTCGCTTGGCGCCCATCTCAATTCGCGCGACGCCAAAGCCGTGCGCAAGACCATCAGCGGGCTGGTCAAGCTGCTTCATCCACACGGCGAAGTCACGCGCGACGAACTACGCGGCTATCTGGAGTTTGCCCTCGAAGGGCGTCGGCGCGTCAAAGAGCAACTGAAGAAACTTGGTTCGTTTGAATATTACCAGACCAGTTTCTCGTATCTCGACCACGAAACGATGCACGAACACTTTGTCGGCGTCCCTGAGGAGGGTGGACGTGATCTGATCTCCGCCGATCCGTTGCCTGCGGGGAGTGTCTATACCGCAACGTTCACCGAAGAGGATAAGGTCGCGCTGCATCGCATCGAGGTCAGTAAAATCGCCAATGGGACGGGCAAACTGCGGACGACAGGTCTCCCTGACAGCGCGACAAAGATGGCGATAACTACCGCCTATGATTATATGCGCGCCCGCAGTCGCGAGCTGGGCATCGAGAACGAACTCCATCGCTACGACTACCATGTGCAAGCGGTTGATCTCACCGGTTCTGGCCAATCCGCCCGGGCGGGCGTCGCATTCTTTGTTGCCATGTATTCAGCCATCAAAGAACGTCCGCCATGCGCAGCGTTGATTGTCCTCGGTGATCTAACCATCCAGGGCAACATCCTGCCCATGCGCTCCCTCACCGAACCGTTGCAGGTGGCGATGGATAACGGCGCCAAGCGAGCGCTCATTCCCGTTGAGAACAAGCGCTCGTTTTTAGAGGTGGCGGGCGATGTCGTCGAGCGCGTCGATCCAATCTTTTATAGCGAGCCGCTTGCCGCCGCGCTCAAGGCGCTTGGCGTGGAGTAGATGGCGCCAACCTCAAGCTATATATCGTCAGTTCGGGATAATAGTTCCGATGGATTCCTGTTTTGCCCTTGATCTCATTCAATCCAGAATGATCATCAGCCCCTCAAGGTTTCATAGGCGCTTTGGTAGACGAGGGCGTGGCATGCTTACGGCGCATCCTCATCTAGATCTACTGACATGCCCTGCTCCGGCGCAGCGGCCAGAAACAGGCGCTCTGGCGCTAAAGGCACAGTGGGCGGAGGAGGGGTAAGCGGTGCTTTAGTCTGGGTCTGCTGATTTGGTAGTTTTCGTACTCACTTGCTTGTAGTTTTCTACAACACCCGAGAGTACGATGGTGGTCAGGTACCCCAATAATCCGCCAGCCATCATAAACAGCCCCTCTTGAATCAGCAGACGCAAACCCGAACGATAAAACTCTCTGCTGGAGAGCACAGCAGGCCATATGCTCCCTGTTTGCACGCTCAATGCGCCAGCAGAATTACCTATCACAGGCAAGCTAATGGCGAAGAAAATGAGGATAATGAAGAAGAGGATGAGATTGATCCTTTCAGCATGTGTTATCTTATCTGTTACGACCGCAATCAAGGCAACCGCTACGCCGACGAGGCTACTCACGATGAGGTTCGCGTTATTTCCGAGATAATTGAAATGCAAGACAATGACAACCCAATGGAAAGTCAGGAGGCAGGCAAAAAAACAGACGCCAACGAAGATTCCCACAGGGGAGCGGAGTGATTTTGCTTGTTTTGCCTGCTTGCTCCCACCGTCAAGGAGAGCCTCATGGACGCCCGCTTGCGCCGTCTCAGCCTCTGGCTGTGAAGTGCGCGAGGTGGACGTCTGATCAACGACATGATCCGGGTCAGCCCTCCCCGCAACGAGAAGGCGCATAAGCTGAATGAGTTCTCTGAGTAGCTTGTTGGTTGTGTCAACACCTGCCCTGATGTTATCAATATCTTCTTGAATCTTGATGATCCTCGCCTCTTCCTGATTGAAGAAGTGACGCTTGATATAACTTGCCAGCTCAACCAGAGGGGTGAAAAACAGGTACACCATTGCTGCGATTCCGGCTTCCGCGCAAGTTGTGCCATTCAACCCTGTATTTTCCGTAGTAGCAGCTAGCACGCCGGTTGAGATGACAAGAACCAAAAGGGCGGAGATGGCGAGAGTGAGTATCCACCGGAGTGGATCTCCAATAAAGTTTTGGTTATGGGCATCCACAAGTAGATGGAGGGTAGTTCCCCAAAGGGTATCGATCAATGCGACGAGCGTGTATATCAGTAGCAAGTTGATAGAGAGTCCCCAAACACCGGGGATCGCAGCGATCTCATGCCCAATGAGGATCAGCGTCAGGGCAGCCATCAGCGCGCTAGCGGCAACCATCCCCAAGAAGCACCATAAGTAGTCCCCGGCGCTGCTCTTCTCCGTCGCGTATCGAACAAGAGCGTACTCCGACGCCGCCAGGGTGATTTCTGCTAGAACGGTAAACGCCATTGGCCAGCCCATGTATTCCCAGGCCAGCGCCATTCCTACTGATCCAAGTAGCAGGCTAGATGCGCCTCCGGCTGAAGCCAGGAATCCCAGGCCGTAATCATCCCCTGGCCCCCTGTCGATCCACAGATAAACCGGGAGCCACCATCGCCAGGAGATAGTGCCGCTTTTGCGAAACGCTCGTCGCAAGACATTCCTGTCTTGATTATCGTGTGCCGGGGGTTGCCTCAACCAATCCCAGAATGGTGTCACAGGAAGTGTGACAAGCGCCAAGAGCGTTTTCAAGCCTTCACGCTTGCGCCACTCACCCAGCCAGACACATAGCAACGCAGTAGCGCAAAAGAGTGACGCCAGACCATGGAACACAACAGCCGCTGTAGTAGTCACCGAGAAACCGCCTATCTCCAGATCCCCTGAGGAAAATGGCCACACGGTAGGAGGTGTGGTAAGGGATAGCCACATGAAATACACGAGGGGGATTTCAACACAGAAAACCTTCAGAACCAGATCGCTGTTAGCGGTATTGTGAACATCAGCAATCTCCTTGCTGGGCCTATCACGCACAAAGCGAACTAACGCCGCAATTGCCAGTATGGCGCTGATGGTGGCGCAGGCAAGCATCAGCTCGTAGAGCAGTGGGTTGTCCTGGCGTGTCATCATGCCAAACGTATTCAACGACAAGGGCAAGCCCCAGATCATCCATGCGACCGATAGGGCAAGCGCACAGATGAGCAGCGAGAAGAGATCGCGTGCGCGAACGCTCGCCCGAAAAAGCGGGATAGGCGGTATCAATCCAAAGTTTGGAATCACCATTGAGAGAAGTTCAATGAACAGGTCGCTCCCGGCGGCGATGACCACGAACGAAGCATACACTTGCAACCACTGCGGCGGATTCTGTGCGATCCACATGGCGAAGGCTGCTAGAAGCACGATCAGCGATACCGAAGCTGTGACGCGAGAGTTGTCGTTGGCGCCCCCAAACCTGACCCAGAGAGCGCCTAGCGCCTGCAGAACGACAAACCCAGTCACCGCATAGACCAGAGCGACGAGATCGTGAAAAAGCTGGTAGAGCGGGGCATGCGCAGGGACAGCGAACCAAGTTGGGACAGCAGACATCTCGGCTCCCATCGTATCCCCATACAGAGGGATGATGGCAAGGCTCAAAAGGAGTGTCAAAAGGAATAACAAGAGCGTTAGTCTGGCGCGCTCGGTTCTGCTATAAGCGATACCTACACCTACCATGACAAGGGAGATCGCGCCCAGCAGAATCGCCATAATGACGCTGAAATAGAACATTGTCTCGGCGCCTTGCGGCAGCCATTGCGTCAGTGTGTTCGCGAGAGTTGCGCTTGCCAGCATGCTTATACCCTTCACTTTTCTAAATATTCGATGGAAAGCAGCGGGGCGCCTTTCTGTTCATATGGTTTCAGTTCTCTTGTATCTGAAATGAGTTTACCACGAGCTTTGTAAAATGGTCAACACGAAAGAGACATCAGGAGACATATTTCCCATGCATCAAACGCTCTTAACTGAAGGCCATCGCATGGCGAACAAAATGACAATGTGCAAAGCCGTTGGCATACTTGGTAAGAAGATGCGCCATTCGACTTGCGATAAGAAGACCTATATGATATAATGCCAACCATCGCCGCATGAGAGCAAATACATCCGGTTATGCTTAAGGGGGGTGTGGTGAAGTCTACATTTTCGGCGCAACCTACTAGCGATCCAGGCAGGCAGAGCGCCAGCTCACAAAAAGACACGCCATTGCGCCCTTTGCCGACGGAACTCACACGCCCTGCTGTTCGGTTGGGGGGGGGGTATGCCCAGGGTGGCGTGCGCTGTCTGGCGTGCGTGCGGCGATGCCTCTTGCGTGATGGCGCGGTTGGCTATTGCACTGCCGTAATCAATCACGGCGGCACGCTCTACAACACGGCTTTCGGCGTGATTGCCGAGGCAAGCGTCAACACAATGGAATCCAAACCGGTTTTTCATTATAATCCCGGCGCGCGCACCCTCTCGCTGGGCGGCTTGGGGTGCAACCTGCGTTGCTCGTTCTGTCAAAACTGGGAGATTGCTTTTCGCGATGCGCGTGACGCCGCTGGTCTGACGGAGCCAAACCTCACACCTGACGCCGCCGTTGCCCTCGCGCTCGATCAGAACTGCCAGGCGCTTGCTTGGTCGCATAACGAGCCGAGCATCACACCTGCCTATACGCTGGAGAGCGCGCGAGCGGCGCGAGCGGCTGGTCTCTTTACTGTGTATGTCACAAATGGCCTCATCACTCATGAGGCATTGACCCTGCTTGGCCCCTGGCTCGATGTCTATCGTGTGGATGTCAAGAGCCTGGATACGGGCTTCTATCGCCAGGTCGGTGGGCTGGATCGCATCAGTGAGGTGTTGCCCCTTGCCCGGCGTGCACAACACGAGTTCGGCATACACGTCGAGACAGTGACCAACATCATGGAGACTATGAACGATAGTGATGAGCATCTCGCTCGGCTGGCAGGGCGCATCGTTGAGACGCTGGGCGCTGACACACCATGGCATCTGACGACCTATGTACCCTATGCCTTCATGACGCATATTCCTCCAACGAAGCCTGAAACATTGGCGCGCACGAAGACCATCGGCCAGCGGGAGGGTTTGCGCTTTGTCTATACGGATAGCCTTACCGACCCCGATAGCGCCAATACGCGCTGCCCACGGTGCGGCGCACTAGCCATCGAGCGCACCCAGAGCCGGGTTGTGATCGGTGCGCTTACGCCAACCGGCGCTTGCGCCGCGTGCGGTGAGCCATTGGGGATTCGTATGGCGCCTGCGACCGAACACACATATGCGTCAATTTAGCCGTCTAATCGATTTGTAACACCTGCATTATCTGAATCGTATTTTATATTGAAAGCAGTATCCACTGAAAGAACTGCTCGTCGCAGTCTATTGAAAGGATTGGATTCGATGGCGCGATCATCTTACAGATGGAATGTGTTGGCGCCTTCTGACGAGCGAGCGCCGCACGCATCGTGGGCAAGCGCCTCCCTGGCGGGAACCTTGACTATTACGTTGTTGTGTATCTGTCTGCTGGGCGCACAGACAGTGTTCGCCCCACAGGTGTCCGCAGCGCCCTTGCCTTCCCTCGCGAAGCAGGTGGCCACGAGCGCGCATCAACAACGAACGAGCCGGGCCACGGCGGGGTTGGTGACAGTAATCGTGCTCGATATGTCGGGATCCATGAGTGTCAATGATCCCGACGGGTTGCGATGCTCTGCGGCGAACGCCTATATTGCCCTGAGTGGCCCCAACGATTATATTGGAGTGATCGGGCTGGACAATAGTACCGGCGCTCGGGGTGGCCCACACAACTTCCAGACTGCCCAGGTCTGGGCGCAACCCGCTGATATGGCCACCCTCTCCGCGCGCGCCCATCTGGAAGAGACCATCACCAGCGACTCACACGACTGTGCGCCCGATGCTGCCACACCAACCTATGATGCGCTCAACCAGGCGCTCAGCATGCTCACAGCGGCCACCGCCGGAAATGGGCGCACTGGCTCGGTGATTCTGCTCACCGATGGAACTCCCGATCCAGATACCACCGACCAGATCAACGCCATCCAGCAGGAATTGCTGCCAAAGTTTCAACAGGCGCATTTCCCTATCGATACTATCGCGCTCGGCGCCGATCAGACGTTTCACCCTTTTTTGCAAAATCTCTCTGCTGCGACATCAGGCAACTTCTACGATGACAGCCAGGGGCCGGTGAGCGGCGCCCCCGATGCGCTCAATATTGCGCCGTTCTTCGTGGACATCTTCGCCCTTCGCAATCATCGTACACTCGGCCCGACTGTGGCGCCCACGACACTAAGCGGGGCAACCGACTCGCAAGACCTGATTGTGCCGTCCTATGTGCAACATCTGGATGTGATCGTTGTGAAAGATCAGGTGGCGACACGCGTGACGCTGACCACACCCTCCGGGGAAGTGATCCCTCCGGCGGTCGCGGGGGTCTTCGTCGCCAACGACCCCCACTATGCCATCTTCTCGATTGATGGTGGCTCATTGGGTGTGCAGGCGGGCGCCTGGACAATCAATGTGACCGGTGAGGGACGGTATCTCGTAGACAGCCTGATCCTTTCAACGTTACAACTGACCATCACGCAGCCAACATCGAGCGTCGCCGCGTTGCCCCTGGGCCAGCCGTTTAGCATCACGGCGGCGCTGACGGCCAATGGCGCAACGGTCATCGGCACACAATATACTATCGCTGGCACGCTGAGTTTTACAGGACAGACGTCCAACGGCGCGCCTTACACGATCGGGCTGAATTTCACACAGGTCAGCCCAGGGGTCTATCAGGTCAACGTCAATATCCCCCAGAGCGCGCCGCCGGGTGTGTATCGCATCGCGATAGACGTGACCCAGGTCAGCGGAGTGCCGATCTCCAGCGCCGACCGCAATATCCGGCTGGAACTGTTCCCCACACCGCTGCTGCTGAGTGGGCGACCGCCTGCGCCAACGACAAGTACAGTCAACGCAACAGTCACTTCCTGGGATCCCGGCTTGCAATTCCTCTATAGTCTGCCGTTGCTCTCATGGTTGAGTGGTTGGCCGTTGGGCAACCAGCCGCCGCGCCCCTCGGCCGCCCTTGAGGGCGAGGTGACGCTGCACAATCAGTTGTATGCCAATGCGACGGTAGCAGGCGTGGCCACGCGCAAGGGTACGAATAAAAGCGTCCCCGTGCAGATCACTGATGAAGGCTCAGGCCACTTCGTCTTGATTTTCCCGGCGCCGGTGAGCGGCGATTATACCATTACCTTCCAGACGCAAGGAACATTCGCTGATAGTCACGGCGATTTCGGTGTCACCACACGCCAGGTTCATCTGACGGTATTGCCTGCGACGCCTGTGCAGGAGGTCAAGGCCTGGTTCTGGACAGTTGTCGTCTATCCGTTCCTCGCCTGGCTGATCTATTTCCTATTCATCGGACGTCCCCTGACCCCGCGCCCACAGGGTCAATGGCAGCGCATTCCCAGAGACCCGTCTGACTCAGAGGCAACCGGCGACTTCAAAAGGGCGCGCTCACGGAGCATCCTGCGCTGGTTCCTGCATCCCGACTGGCGCACCTCGCGCGAAGCCTTTGGTGATGAAGACGGCGCGATGTTGATCTTTGGGCGCCACACCATCAAGGTGCGTAGAAATCGCCGCAACCATCAGTTCTGGCGCATGTTGACGGGTGATCCCTTGCCCAAGAAGCCACTCCCCACAAACGGGCTGAACAACGATCGCAGTGAGTATACCTTCTCTTCTACTGGGTCGGGCGGAAAGCCAAGCCAAGGAGGCTCGGCCAATTCGTCATTGGACGCAGATTGGGGTGACCCGCCAGTGAATATCCCCAGCCAGAAGAAAAAACGACACAAGAAAACCAACACAGAGGCGTCGCCAGATTCCTGGTCTAGCTGGTCAGTTTAGATGACCTGTCAACGAGTGGACACACTGGAAAATAGAAGGGTTGAACGATGCGATCCAAAGCGATTCGGACGCCAGCGGTCGTCATCACGCTGGGCACCACATCTTCGATAGCGGCAAATGAACTGTGCTACCACCTGCTGGGGTTGGAGCAAGATGACCGCGACGCTGTGGCGATTGTGATGATTGATACTGACATATCACGCCCACGATTTCAGGATTTTCTTGATCAGCACAGTGGCGCGTTTCACATCTACAAGGCGCAGATCGCAGTCCCCGCTGGGGCCACCTACACCGACGAACTGCCACGCGCTATCGCCAATCATACCTTTATTCCCACCAAGTTGCCCCAATATTTTGATTATGGCGCTGGTGGCATCCGCAACAATGGGCATGTCGCGCTGTGTTATGACCGCGATAAAGTGGAAAAGGAATTGCGTGCGGCGCTGGCGTCTGTTTCGCAACTGACCGGGCGAGAGAATGAGGTGCGTTCCCTGGGCGCGCAGGTCTATGTGGTGTCGTTCCTGGGGGGTGGCACAGGCAGCGGCATTGTCTCCGATATTGCCGTGATGATTCGCCAGATGTTGATCGGGGAACAGCGCCAGCAGCGCCTGGTGCTCTTCGGCATTTTGCCGGGCGACAGCATGCCTGGTGTCAACGCCAACACAGAAAGCTGGCGCAAGAGCAACGCCACCGCCGCTTTGCTCGAAATCATGGCGCATGGACAGGCAACGCAGATCATCAGTGGCGTCAGCGGCCCATATGAGAAATATTTGCTGGCGCATTCATACTTTGTGCCAGACGCGCCGATCTTCAATGAAATCTATCTGTTGGGGCGCACCAATCTCAATAGTGTTGAGGAGAACGCGCGCATCGTCGGACTCGACCTCTTCCAGCGCATCACCGACGCCTCTGGCGTGGGCGACATCGAGCGATCCGAAGCGCCCGACCGCACGGTATTGGCGGGCAGCGATGATCAATACCTGCCAACCAACTTTAGCGCTTCGTGCCCGTATGAGGTGCGTTTCCCCATCGAAGAGGCTCGGCGCGCCTTCGCCGAGATAGCCGCCTCATATATGCTGGGACTTCCGGAGTTCATCGGGCAGCGGCCTCCTTCACTCCCAATATCCGACGCTCAACGCAATGAGTGGGTAAACAAATGGAGAGGCATAGCGGCGGTCGTTCAGGGAACACCCGCTCCCAACGACCTGACGATTAGTCAGCCACGCCAGTATCAGGCGAGCGAGTTTGAGGATGCCCCCCCGCGACAGCGAGACTATCTGTGGCAACAACTGCAACGATCACTTGGCGACACGAACCAGCAGATTGTTCAGGTGGTTAATCGCGCGGGCGACCGCGAAGAGGCGCGCATTCGCACCATTCCCGAAGCGCAGCAATTAGGTCTCAACATCCCATTGGGCATGCAAGGGCGCAAGATTCTCCATTATGAGCGGCTGCTTGCTGAGTATCAAGAGGCACGTGATCGCCTGCGCGCTGGCCGGGAGTTGACACAAGGCGTGCCAGGAAGACCGGTTGAACTGGAGCATGGACTCGACCATAGCCTGCTGCCTACATTTCTTGAGGACAAAATCCCAGGAATATTCAAGCGCGATATCCCTGCCGCCGTCGCAGAAGCGTATAACACAACTCAGCGAGCCAATTACCAACACACGCGCGCAACACAACTCGCGCAGTTGTTCGACCGACTGATAGCTGAGGTGGCGAGCCTTTTGCAGGCGGAAGGCGATTGGCTGGCGGGCGCGCGTGCTTCGGAACGCGCCGCAGAGTTACGCGAGCGTGGCTATGCGCGCGCCGCCTGGCTTGGCAAGCTTGAGCGCCCCCACCAACACCAACGTCATCTCTTTGACCTGGGCAAGTTCACCGATAAAGCGAAGGCGCAAGGTCTGGCCTTTATTCCTGCGATGGAAGGGGTCTTCCGCGCCGCCACGATTGGCATTCTCAATATGGACATCGCCATCGCCGACGTCATCCCACCAGGCGAGGCGACAACTGCCAATGAGAATCTGGCTCTGGGCGATTGTACACATCGGGATACCTTTGATGTCGCCAACGCGCTACGGAGTAAGGTTGCAGAGTGCATTGCCTTTGTCAATGCCGCCCGCCGTGACGCTGACGGCGCAGCTACCGAGCAAGACCTCGCCCAAGAACGCGCCGCGCAGGTGCCGCAAAAGGTGGTGGAATACTTCGAAATGATGTATAACGCCTGGCTGAAGCGTAAGAATCTTTTCGACCTCCTGGAACTAGGTATCGCCGCCGAAGAAAATATCGCGGTGAGCGCAGCGCAACGCAAATCACAGCCTTACCTCGAGCGACACATCGTGAACCTCAAAGGCGTTTTAGGGGAGTTGGTCACGTATGAGCCAGGGCTGTGGCTGGCTGGCTCGAGCGCGCTGTTGCCTACCCTCTACCTGGGCATGAACTGGCGCGACTCTGCGGGGCAAAGGCCCATCTTGGAGAGCGCGCTCAATGCGGCAGTCCCACTGACGCAGCGTGTGCCGCAGGCGCGTGTCATCGTCGAAAGCGATCCGCATCGTCTGCAGGTCAACTATGCGCAACATGGCATCAGCATTCGCACCATTCCTGATTTTTTTAGTTCCGCGAACAGTGCGATGGCCGAATATTTACGCCACCAATACGCCTGGTATGGTGATGGCCAACCGGGCAGCTATGGCATGAATAAGGCGCCTGTGCATAGCTCGGGCGAGATGGAGCGACTGGTCTTTGGCAGAGATGTCAGTGGAAACACATCAGTGGTTTTACGTGTCATCCGGCCACAGTTTCAGCGAGCAAACGAGCCTGGCTGGGCGCCACCACCCGGCATGCCGCGAGGGCCAGCAGGTGGCTTTCAGCCACAATCTGGGCCACAATCTGGGCCACAGGGCGGCTATTTCCCGCCAGGAGGCGCTGCGCGCCAGAACACGCCTCCGCCTAATACGCAAAACGCGCCTAATTCTCCCAATTGGGCGCAGCCAGGGCCGCAGGGTGGCTATGGCCCCAATGGGTCTGATCTCTAGAACTCTCATTCACCAGAAATACAAGGTTATTCAAAGGGGTTGCTATGAATCACGCGCAAGCGCCACTTCCAGCCCCGTCCTTTCGCCCAACCATCGTCATCTTTTTGGGCGATCATAGCGGGCGCGTCTATCAAGCAGATCATGTCATAGGCTCATTCGAAGACCTGATGGCCAACCTCGACGTGCGCCTGCTCGAAGGCGTCGTTGCGATTCAGGTAGACGCCACTGGCGGATCGGCGCAGATTCGCGAATTGCCTGCCAGAATCGCGAACGCTGGCGCAATGAGCCATGCGAATATAGGCGGGAATGCGGCCAATGCAGGCAATGCAGGCAATGCAGGCAATGCAGGCAACGCTGGCAATGCCAGGGCACAAGAACCACTACATGATACGCTGAGACGTGCGCTCATACGAGTGCAAAATGCTCGTGAAGTCAAGGAAAACATCGAACTTGCCGGGTATATGGTTCCGACCCAACGCGCACAAATTATCGTCGTGGGGAGCGCCACCGATCCTTTTTTGGTGTCTGTGTCGTCTCAGGTTCAAGCCACGCTGGCGACCTTCCTGAGCACACTTGGAGCGCGCGCAACTGGTGACACGCTGATTACCTATGTCTTGAGCGATCCTGCTCCCCCGAACCAATTCAATCCAAATCTAGGCCAACTGCAAGGCCAGGAAGCTCTTCCGGGGATGAACCCCGCCACGTTAGTCGCCACGGCTCCGGCAATTACCCCGCAGTTGCAGGATGCCCTGTATGACGCCTGGGTGCAGGCGCTCCCAGCTTCCCCTGGCGCGCCACCCATGCCACCGAGGGTGCTTCAGCTCTTCTTTGCGCAAGCACAGCAAACCGGTGGTATATACGAGGAGCCACGTATACGCTATCTTATGGCGGAGGCGGTTTTTGCGTTGATAGCGACGGGCATAACAGAGACACCAGTATTTCAGCAGATTGCTGGACAAGCAACGATGGGGAGGCGAGAGACATCGGATGGAACGCTGGGGGTAGCGATGGTGCGTTTTCCGCGCGCGCAGGCCGAACTCTATTGCTCCTCACACGACATTGCAGAGTTGCTCAGAGATTGGGCGCAACAAACACAGGACCTGGATGGAGCCATGCGCAATGTGCGGGATCGCCAACACTCCGCCCTGCAGTTGATGGAGCATACCATCATCCCCTGGTTGCAGCATTTTCCCACCCGCCCCACCGCGACTGTCCCGCTCAGTGGCATGCAACCCTGGCCCGATCCACGGCGTCTACCAGAGGCGGCGCGCAATGCTCTTCAGGCAGTAGAAGTGGCGCAAAAGCGCATGCAGGGCATACTCGACTACGGCGTCATTCAGGAGCGCGTGCGACGACTTCAGCGCGCCGCGCCCCGGATAGATCCTGAGCTTATCTGGCATGATCAAGTGGAGGTCGCGTTTGAAACTGCCAATGATCGCTTTGAACTATGGGCCGCCGCCGCACAGGAGGCATGGCGCCAGGCCGAGGCGGAGATCAGGCGGCAGATCGGTTTGATCTCCAATGAGCTATTGCTGCGAGATCGCAACTCCTGGGTTGAGGCGCGCGCCTATGTGCAGGCGCTCGACGACGCCATTGGCGAACTTGGTGACACTGCGAGCTACTGGCGCAAAGAAGCGGACGACGAAATCAGATATCGCATTGCCGAATTTGAACGATTGGCAAACGACCAACGCTGGGAAAATGTCAACCAGACTGTGGTTGATCAGAATGGCGCACAACAAATTGTCGGCCCGACCGTTCGGGGCGCTCCTCCAGGCGGAGCCAACACCGCCCAAGGACAGGCCGCAGGAAATGCGCCTGGCGCTACGCCTGCGCCAGGTATGAATCCGGCGTCTCCCCTACCTGGGGGAAATCAGCCTGGTGGATCGGGGAATAACCAGACGCCGCGTCGTGTCGATCCACGTCTTGCGAATCTGGAGCGCACCAGCAGGCGCCTGGCCAATCGCGTGAGATATTATCGCACGCATCTGCCGTCATTGGCGACGCTCGCGACTGCTTCCGTGGCAAGCGTCCCAGCCCTGGCAAGTCTGACCAATGTCGAACTTCCGGCAGAGTTGACCAATACGCCTATCGGCGCAGCCCTCTCAATTGCAGGGGCAGTAGGCATATTGGGCGCGGGAAGCGCTTTCTACTACAAAGTCGGACTCAAACAACTTGAAAGAGCGCGACGTGATCAGGTCGAGTTTCTGGCGCTTCGCATTCGGGCGCAGTCCATCCAGCGTGAGAGTCAACTTCGCGCCGCCGTCATCACACGCCTGCGCTACGCGATTCGCCAGATGCGCAACACCTTGGAACATTGGGCGGAGCGGCTGCGACGCGCAAGCGATGAAGCGGACGAGCGCGCCCACACCACCAGCGAGAAACTGTTCGACGGCCCGGTTGGTGTTCACGACATTATCGTCGCGAACGGCGCACAGTTGCGTCGTCCGCCATTGCCACGCGGACACGAGCTTGAACCGGTGTATGCCACATTTGCGAACCGGCGAGTTACTCGGCCACGTGAGGGATGGCACACCAACTACCAGCAGATCAACGAACGCCTGCGCCAGTATTTCCATCACGCTGGAGGGGGCGTGCTTTTGATGAGCAACGACCAATTCTTAGAGGCAATCCACCAGTTTTGGCTCCAATCGTTCCTGTGCTATCTGGATCGGGAAGTCGCCGCGATTGGCCCAGCGCTCGATCCGCAGCAGAACGCCAACGCCCGCGAGATGTGGGAGGAAGTCGCCAAGCATGCGACGCCAATGTATGGCTCTCCGGGACACGATTTCGCATTCGTTGGCGCTGATGCCGCCAATTTGCACGCGATAGATCGGCTGGGAATGGCCGGTGGCGCGACTCGCCTGCTCAGCCAGAGTGATGAGTGGGCGCTAATCGCATTCCTGAGGCACGAGTAGTTATCACGAAATGGGGGAAAGCATGCAACAGCCTCCAAATCAGCCCTTGCCCGGCGGCTTTGGCGCACAAGCACAACAGCAATACCAGCAGCAACAGCGACAGCAGCAACCTGCGAGACCGAACCAACAAGTTCTCCAGCGACATGGCTTTTTGTATCCGCGCTGGCCGTTGCTGGCGGCGGTTTCCCTCACGCCATTTGTCGCGCTGGGCTATGGACTGGAAATCTACTTTGACCACTATGCGTGCAGGTTTGGCGCGCTGTGCTCGCTCGATTCCCTCCCTGGCGTGTTGCAGGTGATACTCATCTGGCTTGTGTATCTGTTCTTGTGGGTCATTATGCTGGCGTTTGGGGTCTCGCAGGGCATCGGCGGCAACACCATCGTTACACCTCGTTCGCTCACCTGGCTGAACATGATAACACAGGTCGAGACCATCCGCTGGTTTCTGGTCATTGTCGGCTCGACGGTGGCCGCGCTGATGGCGCTGGCGGTGTTGCGCCAGCGCCTGGATGTGCCCTCACTCGCATTTGGCGGGATCGGGCTGGCGATGACCATCACTGGCGCGCTCTACCGGGATCGCCCGCCGCAAGCAGTCGTTCCGGCGGATCAGTATGCGGTTAATGTGCGACAAGCGAGCAGTTTCTTGGGGGTGCTACGTAGCATCCCGCCACTGTCCTGGTTCTTCCACCCACGCGCAAACAACCCACAAAATACGCCGAATCAGAGAAACCAGGGAGGACAACAGCAGCCCTGATCGCTTCCCTGAAGGGAGCAGGAGTAGTTGTGCAGTTTGACATCTTGAACATCTTGAACATCTTGAACATCTCGAAGCGCCAGCGAACGGCAGTGAACGATAGCAAGGGAGAACGGCTATGACAAGTCCAGGCGGAGGTGGCGCAGGTGTAGGCATCAAAGTAAATGTCTATAACGCAGTGAACGCGAAGGTAGGTGTGGCGGTTAGCGCCCTCACCAATACCGAGCAGGCCGCTATGTATCTGCACGAAGATTTACTGAAGCTCGTGACAGAGGCAGGCATTGACCTCTTCGCCGCGCTCGATGTTCCCGATGATTATGGCAGAGATCAAGAGGATCTGATCGCGATGATTTGCTCCGACATCGAGCAGATGCTCCGACACAGGCTGATCGATGGGGCTGAGATACTGCTGAGTGACCCGAATCCAGGGCCAAACGGCGCCTATATGCTGCGCTACCGCGTGAGCTATGAGATCTCGACCCAGCCAACATTGAATCCCACTGCGACAAGTCAGCTTGGGCGCTGGGGAGGTGAGATCGCAGGTCTACGTCAGGCGTATCCAAATGCGCGTTTCGCGTTTGGCGTGCGTTTTCGCCCTAATGCGTTCCAAAACGATATTCAACGCCCATTGTATTTGTTTGACTGGCTTCCAGAGGGTGTCACCTATGATGGACGCGATCTTGTCACGTTTCGCTTTGGCGGGTACAACACAACCGACATTCGCGTTGCGCGCATTGAATATGGCAATGCGCAAAATGTCGGCAATCCGTAGCGGGGTGGGTCTGTGACAGACCCACATAAGGAGGGGATGCGATGATACGCGGTCAGGCGCTGACGCGGCAGTTTCGCTTGTATATTCATCCTGATAGTGGGCCAATCACTGAGGCGGTCATCAACGCCGATCTGGTGCAGGCAAGCAGGCAAATTGATAACGACGAGGGAGTGAGCGAGGTTGTGAGACAGTTGTCTGCTGACCAACGGTTCCAGCGCCTCGACTTTGATAGCCCGACAGCGCGCTACAATCTTCGCGCGGCGATGCCACATCTGGGGACACTGCGCAACATTGCGCCTGATGTGCTTGGCGTAGCTGTTCACATCCCTGGCGCAATACCAGGCGATAGTGGCGCAGATAGCGTCGCCACGCAGGATATTCAGCGCGTGAACGATGCCTGGAAAGCGCAACTAGAAAACGAACGAGCCAGTTTTCAGCGCGAGCGAGACGCCTATAACGCCCAAATCAGGCAGATGCAGGCCAATAGCGCAGCCAAGCCAAGCGCGGCGATCCAGCAATACCAACAGCAAATCTCGTCGTTGAACCGGCAGGTGAGCACACTGACCGGCGAGCGAGACGTCGCAAAAGCGCAACTCGCCACAATGAGTGACGCGCTGCAACGTACACAGCAGAAAATGCAAGACGAACTCGCTGACATGAACACCGCCCTGACACATGAGCAATTCGAGAAGAGCCAGCTACAAAGCCAACTGACGGCTGCCCAGGAGGATATTGCCCGGCTCAGAACGCACCAAACCTCGTCGCAGCGCGATTTGGGCACGCTCAAACAGGAGAATGACAGGCTGCGGCGAGAAAATAGTGAATTGAAGGCGCGTTTCGCCGCGCAGACGAGCGGAATGGCGAACACTGGTGAGCAGTCGCATGAGCCGATTCCAATGCTCTAGGCAGCTCCAGGTAGTAAAGCTGGTGTCTGGCTAGATGTGCGCCTATGCGCTTGGTTTGGCAAGCAGAAAGAGAACGACATTATGGGTAAACGTACCAGAGTAAGGCAAACAACGGCCATCACCACACCAGCGCCACAAGCCGCGCCATCCGATGAAGCGTCCGCCACAGGGCGATTGATCCCGCCGCTGCCAAGGGGGCCGTTCGTCGACGAGCCGGAGGAGATAGACCGCTTTGTCGTGCGGATATTACCCGATGGCAGCATCTATTTCAAGGGCGCACGGAAGCAGATAGAAGCCTTCCTGGCTGCCTGCGCCGAGGTTGGGCTAGAAGTACGAGTCAATCAGATCGCGCTTTGTGGCTGATCTTCAGAAAGGAGCACATCATGGTGTACCCACCTCCACAGTATCCCTATCCGCCGCAGCCGGGGCAAGCGATGGCTCAAGGTGGTCAGCAGGTTCATCCACAGGTTCCTCCATTCAGACGCCCGTTGTGGGCGCAAGAGTTTGTGACGCTCTATCGCGGGCGCATCGCCCGGCAATTCGTCATTCATTTCAACATCAATGACTTCGTCCTTAACCTCAGCCGCCAGGAAGAACAGGAAAAGAATAGTAGACACCTTCCCTTGTGGGATGTGGTTGGCGTGCAAACACAGCCGCGTGTTTTCCGTGAGTACCTGCATGATTTGCTCTACGAAGAGCTGAATTGTCAGGCCACCTACACCTATACACTGGCGAGCGGGCTGCTCGCCGAAGATCGTCAGCATCTGGGGATCGGTCAACCACTCGCTACCGAGTTAGGCGCGCAAACATCGGCGGGCCGCTTTCTGCGCACGGCGATGGAATCATTGGGACTTCAGCGGCGCCCAGCGGAGCAAGGGCAACAAGGACAACAAGGACAACAAGGGGTGCGTCCACCCGGCCAGCGGGTCGAAGGACAAGAGATTGATCTGCCCCGTAGTGTGCCTGATCATCTGAAGATTCTGGGTCATCTCTTACGCCAGCAATACTACCCCGATGGCATAAGCGAGCAGCAAGCCTTTCAACGGAGCGCGCCATATCCCCCCGTTCAGGCTCCCATCGCAGTCATTCTCGATTACGCCGAGAAGCTGACACCTTTTCATGTAGGGGAAGGGCAGGGAACAACAGAGCAATTGCAGGCGCTGGAAGTGTTGCAAAGTTGGGCGCTCGACCCGGTGATCCGTATGACGAACAATGTGATCGTCTTGCTGACAACTAACATCGGCCAGCTTCCTGCGAGCATCAGCGCCGAGGGCAGCGGTTGTCGCAGCATCCGTGTGCCGCTTCCCAACGATGATGAGCGACTCGCCTATATCCGCCATAAGGCGCAACACCCTGACAACCGGTATCGGCTGGCTGCGCTGTCGCCTGATTTTGCCAAGGGGCAATTGGCCGATGGGCCAGCTCTCCAGCGAATCCTTGCACGCTCTACACAGGGGATGCGCCTGATGGACATTGACAACCTGAATCGTCGTATCATCATGCAATGCCGTCAACAAAATCGGCTGGAGGTTCTCACGCCGCTAGATGTCCGTAGCGAAAAAGCCGAGGTTATTCAGTCGCAAAGCTCACAACTCCTGGAGATTGTCCCACCGGAGCGTGGCTTCAACGAGATCGGCGGTCTGGAAAAACTCAAGCAGTTTTTGCGCAGGCGCACAGCGTTGATGTTGCAAGGTCGTCACTCACCCCTCATCCCCAGTGGGTTGCTGCTGGCCGGGCCTCCAGGAACCGGAAAGACGATCATCGCTGAAGCATTGGCGTTTGAGGGCGGCTTCAATCTCGTCAAAATGCGTAACATTCAAGATCGTTGGGTCGGCAGTTCTGAGCGCAACCTCGATATGGTGTTGGGCCTGTTGCATGATCTGCATCCTGTGATTGTCTTCATTGACGAGATCGATCAAGCGATGGGGCGGCGCGACTCTGGCCAGAATGGCGACAGTGGCGTCAGCGCACGCATGTTCGCGCGCATCCTCGAAGAGATGTCAAAGGCGTCGAATCGTGGGCGCATCATGTGGGTCGCTGCGACCAATCGCTCAGACTATCTCGATGACGCGCTCCTGCGGCGATTTGATCGCGTCGTGCCGTTGCTTGCCCCCGATGGCGACGAGTCGCGTCGCATCTTTGCTACGATGCCCGACGCCATCCGCAAGCAGAGCGGAAACACGCTCAGTATCACCTATGGTGGCGATCTGCAACAAAGTGGCCACAAGATCGGCGACCGGATGGATCCAACACGTGAAGACCTGGCGAAGTTCACCAGCGTTGCCGAGCGGTCGGCAGCAATGGGTCTGACAGGCGCCGAAATCGAGATCGTCGTCAGACGGGCGATGGAACTGGCCTGCGAAGATGCGGAAGATCGTGGAACCCTGAGCGACACGGATCTGCCGCCAATCACCTCGCAACACCTCTTCGCCGCATTGGCCGACTTCAAGATGAACCACAACCCTGATATGTACGATTTGCAGAGCCTGCTGGCTATCAGGTCGTGCAACTTCTACTCGACGCTGCCCGAACACCTGCCCAATCGCCCGATCTTCGAGGGAATCATGGGCGCAGACGGGCGTCTGGATCCAGATCGACTCGACGTCGCCATACGTGAACTGGCCCTACGTGTGAGTCAGGGGTTGACCGCTGGCGCATCGCACTATGGTTCCACAGGCGCTGCCTCCTATAGGAACGGCGACGGGCACTCACAGCCCAGAGGGAAAAACGCCGATGCGCCGGTCATCTCAACCAGATGGCAAAGCTAGCGCTGGCCGGAGGCAGAGACACATGAGCACAAACGCAACAGCAACAATCGTCGCGATTCCGTCCACAAGTTTAGAAACCGGAGCAGATCAAATGAGTACCACAGGTGTGGGAGATGTAGTTGCCTTGCCGCTGCTTTTGGCCGCAGGCGCTGCGGTTGTCGTTGGGGGTACTGTCATCCTGACGGCAAAGGGTATCGCCTGGTGCGGAGAGAAACTGCGCGAGAACTATGAAGCAGCGGTGAATTCATGGTGGCAAGCTCAAGACGCTTCGTACAGGGCATCGCTGCAGAACCTCCAAAGCCAGTCGGATTTTGTCACCTATGCCGTCCAAAAGCTCGGCCAACAACAAATGCGCGCAGGCCCAACCGGCTCGTTCACAACAGCCCAGGATACTGCTGCGATCCAGGCAGCTATTGCACAGGCCCAGCGCGACGCCAAAGCAGCAGCGAGCGATCCGCAGAAGATGCGTGCGCATGAAGAAGCGGCGCGCCTCGCGCTACCCCGCATTCAACTTGAAGCCCGCATTGAGGCAGCCAAGCAGATTGGCCTGGCCCCGGCTGTGATCACCCAGGCAACCGATGCCTTACAGGGCGATGCGCAGGCCATCGTTCAGGCGAATACCGCACTCGACAACGCCTGGGCGCAGATCACAGCGACCAACACACTGCTCGCTGGCGCTCGTGAGGAGGCGCGTGGGCTGCTCATCCAGGTGCGTACCCAAATCGCCTCCGCTCGGGCTATCGCGCAGAGCGCAGGGCGAGTGTCAGCCTCACTGACGATGCAACTCCAGCGGCTTGACACCCTGGCCAACGAGGCGGATATTGCCTGGGGACGCCTAGGGCAAGACCCGAAACTGGCGCTCGAAAACGCGCGCCAGCAACTCACGGAGGCGGCGAATCAGGTGAAGGCTATCGTTGCCACTTGTAGCGCGCCAGATAATGATCTGCTGATGCGGCGCGCGTTGTTGCAGGGGCGCTTGAATGCGTTGGAGACGCTAGCCCGCGAAGCCGCACAGACCCAAACGCTGCCCATACAAGAGGTCGACGTCTACACGAATAACATTGCCCGCCTGAAACAAATGGCGGTGGCGAGTGATGACGCCGCGCTCGGCGCTCTTGAAACGCAGATAGAAGATCTCAAAAATGGACTGTTTGCCGCAGTCAACGCGCGCCAGCAATATTCCGTCGCCGAGGTCATTGCCCAAACGCTAGCCGAGGAGGGCTTCGGCGCGGAGGATGCAACAAGCCACCGACCTATTGTTGTCGAGGTGGATGAAGGTGTCTATCGCGTGACAGGTTTGCGCAATGACGCGCCCGCTGGCATGGGGCATGACGACAAGCTGGTGACGTTTACCCTGCTCGCCGATGGGCGGATAGATTATGACTTTAGCGGCTATATCGGGGAAGCGTGCAAAAAAGACGCACAACGTATCTTCGCGGCGCTACGACGCAAAGGCATTGTGATCGTGAGCCCAAGCTGGTTGCACGAGCACGATCTTGCGTCCATGAGCGCGCAGGAAGTCACAGCGGCGCCGCTGCCGGAATTTGATGTCAATAAGCGGCAGGCGCTGGTCGCTGACCGGGTGCGCCAGGCGCTTGAACATATGGGCTATCAAGCCAATCAGATCGTCGAAACCTCAGTCGGTGGAGTGCGCCAGCTCGACGCACGCAATGGTTCACTGGGGTACTACCACGTTGCGCTTGACGCTTTCGACGAGGTGAACGTCACCTGGAACGGACAAGATATATCACACGATACCGGCAATGCCGTGGTTGATGCGGCTGCCTTGTCGCAGTCTACTATTGCCGACACGCTCATTTCGAATTCTGCTGATGAACAGCAGACGGGATACGTCGCGCCACAGCAACAGGTGTCGCATTAACTGAGCGTTCGCACGACAGGGGAGGAGGTTCCTCATGGGGCAACCGGGCGCACAGCAAGCGCCGCACGAAACACCTGTGCCTGCGCGTGAGGCTCTGTGGCAGTATCGCGGCGTCAACGAAGACACATCGGAAGAGGCTTTTTATATAGCGCTCAGCTCTGAGGTGCGCGAGGCGATCGTGCGTCGTCTGCGCGCCGGAGAGACGCTGCGAGTGGGCCGCGAGATGCTCTTGCGGATTCAAGGCTATACTGTGCAGGCGCGCCTGATCAATCTCCTCCCTGTCACAGCCAACGTGATGGCGCAGTCCACCACTACCTATGCGCAATATCAAATTCGCAAAGAGGATGAGGGGCAGGATGTTTCCACGTTCATCTCCGAGACCATCCGATATCCCAACGAGCACATGGGCCAGGTATACGCCTCATTGGTTGGTCTCGAAGCCATTCAGACCGATCTGTTTCGCAAACTTGCCCTCCTCCTGCAACCCTGGACGATGCGCTCCTGGGCGCAGGACGCCTATGGCGCGCATCCTCCCCATGAGCTGGCCCAGATCATCGGAGATCGCTATCCCTTGTTGATCCTCGAAGGCCAAGTTGGCTCAGGCAAGACGGCCCTCGCCCGGAGCATAGGGCAGGCGCTAGCGACCAACCTGCACATAGAATTGGCGCTGGTTGTACTGAACGCCCAACTACGCGGAGGCGGCCACGTCGGAGAACTCACCAAGAATATCGCGCGCGCCTTCAAAGAGGCGGTTCGCTTGCACGAGCGTGAGCAAATTCCGGTGGCGATTCTGATTGATGAGGCTGATTCTCTGGCGCAGGCGCGCGGGGGGCGCCAGACCCACCATGAGGATGACGCGGGTGTCAATGCGCTCATCCAGTGCATTGATCAACTGCGAGGCAAGCCAATGGCGGTACTCTTTGCCACCAACCTAGCACGAACACTCGATGCGGCGATTGTGCGCCGCGCCATCGCCACCTATCACTTTGACCGGCCCACCGATGAGCAACGCCTGCAAGTCTTTACGCGCGTGTTGCAGGGGCTTCCGTTCAGTCATGAAGATCTTGCGCGGTTGGTTGCGGCCACAAGGGAGCGCCCTTTGCCCGGTTATGGCCCAAATCCACACCGCTATACCTACTCGGACTTGACACAACGCATCATTCCCAGCGCCATCGAAGAGGCCATCTGGGCGCATGCGCCGCTCACCGTCGCAATGTTGCAGACGGCTTGCGCCAACATTGCCCCCACCCCTGAGATGCAATTGGTAGCGGAGCGATAAAACAAACTGAAAGCCATGAACTGGTGTACTGGTTGGCGTAGTCGCGGTTTTGTGGTCAAAAGTAGGGCACTCGCACATCCCTGTGAGATTGCCTCGAATGCCCATAATTTCAGGACTAGGGGAAGCTGCCGCTCTATCACAGGTACTCGAGTCAGCGGGTTTCTTCATATCTGACGCAAGACGCTCAGACTGCAAAACTGCGCTACTACCGCTACTACCTGCTGGGCGAGCCAAGATAGCCTGCCCAAAAGACATTCAGGAAGACCTGGGTCTATCGACGCAGGCGACATAGATTGTCAACGACTAACCTCAACGACTAACCCTGCCACTTCCTCTTCCAAACTGAGCGTTCAGTCAAGATATTGATCATTCAGTCAAAGTATGGTATTGTCTTCTTAACGCCAGGGAGACGGCTCTCCCGTTCTTTGATTATTTCTGCTCTGTCCTACTGTCCTGCAATCCATCGTTGCGCTGACGCAGCGAAGAGAGTGTGGCAATGCTGCAGCTTCAGGGAATTACAGTCACCTATGCCTCCACGATTCTCGCCGTTCAAGACGTCTCGCTTGAGGCGCCGGATCATGGTGTTGTGGCGTTATTGGGAGCCAACGGCGCCGGCAAGACAACAATCTTACGCGCCATCACCGGTTTGCTCCGCATACACGGAGGACGCCTCACCAGCGGCTCCATCACCTTCGATGGTCGCCGCATCGATACTCTCGATACCACACACATCGTTCGCTGTGGCATTGCCCAGGTACTCGAAGGCCGTCGCCTTTTTGCAGAACTGACCGTTGATGAGAATTTGCACACCGGCGCGCTCGCGAATCCTGACCAGGCCTCAATCCGGCGCGCCTACACTCGTGTCATGGATCTCTTCCCCGTTCTGCGTGAGCGCCGCCGCAGCATTGCCGGGTATCTCTCCGGCGGTCAGCAGCAAATGCTGGCGATTGGCCGAGGATTGATGGCAAACCCCAGGCTCCTCTTATTGGACGAGCCTTCACTGGGACTGGCGCCCATGATGATTCAGCAAATCAGCGCCATCATTGCCGACATCAGCGCCAGCGGAACGGCTGTGCTGTTGGTTGAACAAAATGCCCGAATGGCGCTCTCTCTTGCCTCATATGGCTATGTCCTTGAAACTGGTAAGGTGGCGCTTGCGATGCCCGCTGCGGAACTCATGCAGGACGAAGCTGTACGTACCTTTTATCTCGGTTTACACGAAGATACCGAACACGCACAATTCGCAACGCTACGCCAACAGCGGCAGGAAAGGAACTGGCGGATATGAGTGTGCACTCTCAGCTACCCCAGCTCTCCGTCGCTGGGATAACACTTCGCTTCGAAGGTATCACAGCGCTGGATGATGTCTCCTTCGATGTGCAGCGTGGCGAGCTTTTCGCGATCATCGGCCCCAACGGCGCCGGAAAAACCTCGTTGCTGAATATCCTCTCACGCGTGTATCAACCATCACACGGCAGTGTCCTGTTTGAGGGGCGCGACTTGCTTCGGCTCAAAACCCACCAGATTGCCAGAGCTGGCATCGCGCGAACATTCCAGAACCAGGGCCAGTTCCCACTTACCAGTGTGCTGGATTATTTGTTGTTGGGCCGCCATATACATATGCGGAGCGGTATTGTGCTGGGGGGAATCTATCTTGGCCCGGCACTCAAAGAGGAGCGCGCGAATCGGGCATACTGCCAACATTTGCTCGATCTTATGGGATTGGCGCCCTACCGCGATTTCCCAATGGGTAGCCTTCCTTACGGACTGCAAAAGCGCGCGGATCTGGCTCGTGCGCTCGCCATGCAGCCGCGCCTGTTGCTGCTCGATGAGCCAGTAGCGGGGATGAGCCTCGAAGAGTCGCGCGATCTTGCGGCCGTTCTGCTCGACATCAAGGAGCAACTCGGCATCACGCAGGTGCTCGTCGAACACGATATGGCGATGGTCATGGGAATCGCCGACCGCGTCCTCGTGCTCGATTTTGGTCGAGTCATCGCCCAGGGCCAGCCAGCAGAGGTTCAAGCCAACCCCGCAGTCATCACTGCCTATCTGGGCCAGGAGGTACAGAGAGCGCCAAGCCCAGGCAGTGTGGCGCACAGCTGAGCATGGCGTTCCTAACGTCTCCGTACGATTTGTCAACCTGTCAACGACACCCAAGTACGTTCGCGTACATGGATTGGAGCAGAAGGCTATGGCCTATTTCATCCAACTGGCATTCGCCGGACTCGCGCAGGGGTGTATCTATGCGTTGGTGGCGCTGGGATTCACGATCATTTTCAAATCCAGTGGCGTTATCAACTTTGCCCAGGGCGAATTCTTGTTGGTGGGCGCGTTTATCGCCTCCGTCGCCACCTTCGAATGGGGTCTCAATTTCTTTCTCGCTGTATTCATTGCGCTGCTCATCACCGTTCTGATTGGTGTCCTCTTCGAACGTTTTGCGCTCCGCTACATGATCGGTCGTCCCGCGTTTGCAATCATCATGATCACGATTGGCTTGGACATCTTATTGCGCACAGGTGTCGTCATGACGGGGAAGGCCAACGAACGTCCCCCTGCTACGCCCTATGGAATCGCAAGTGGCGTCAACTATGGTGGTGTGCATTTTGGGGAAAATGCGCTTTGGACTATCCTCGTCACGCTGATCTGTTGCGTGGCGCTCTATATCTTCTTTCGCTACACCCGCTATGGTCTGGCGATGCGCGCCGCAGCGATTGACCAGGAGGCTGCCCTGGCGATGGGGGTCAATATACGCCTGGTGTATGCGCTGGCGTGGGGCATTGCGGCGGCGGTCGCCACCATCGCCGGTATCTTCCTGGCTATCAATGTAACAACATTCGACTCTACACTTGGCAGCATTGCCCTGTTCGCCTTCCCTGCCATTATTCTTGGTGGCCTCGATTCTATCCCCGGCGCGGTCGTCGGCGGCGTTGTCATTGGTTTGGTGCAATTGTTGACGCAAGGCTATGAGAGCCATATCGCTAACTTCGTGGGGATAGGATTCGACACGATTACACCCTACCTGCTCATGATCATCATCTTATTGGTTCGCCCATACGGGCTGTTTGGTACACGAAAGGTAGAGCGTGTATGAGCAATGCGACCAGCAAGACGACAAGAAGCGCGGTAAGCGGCTTCCCCTCTACGCCGCTGGGACTCCTTCAAACAGCCAGGGGCCGAGTCTTGTTGCTTGGAGGACTTATTGCGCTGTGCCTGGTGTTTCTCTTTGGGGGTGACAACTAGCTGCTGATCCTCAACGTCGTGATGATCGCTGCGATGGCCACGCTGAGCCTGAATATCCTCTCCGGCTATACGGGACTCATCTCGCTGGGCATTACCTTCTTCATGGGGATTGGCGCCTACACCGCAGCCTGGCTGGGTGGCCCGCATCCCTTCTTCCCAGGTGACCCAGTCGGATTGAATCTCTCAATATTCATCTGGCTGCCTGCGGCAGGCGTCGTTGCCGCGCTGACCGGCGCGCTCGTTGGGCCGACCGCCCTGCGTCTGAAAGGGTTCTATCTCGCCATCGTCACGCTGGCGCTGGTCTTTATCGGCCTCTACCTCTTCAAGAATGCGCGCGCCATCACCGGCGGCCCACAGGGACGCATTTTCCCCACGCCGAGTTTTGGCGATCTCTCATTCTCCAGCCCAACACCAGTCTTTGGCGTCTTGCTGACAACCAATCAGTGGTATTTCCTGCTGCTGACGCCGTTGCTTGCGCTGATGGCGCTCTTTGTCCACAATGTCATGCGTTCACGAGCCGGGCGCGCTTTTCAGGCTGTGCGCGATAACGAGACCGGCGCGGCGATCATCGGCGTCAACCTCTTTCAAGCGAAGATGAGCGCCTTCATCTTCTCCTCATTTCTGGCAGGTATCGCCGGCGCGCTCTGGGCCTCTTACCCTGGCGGCTACGCCGAGCCAAATACCTGGAACCTCATCCTCGCCATTCAGTTCGTTGCGGCTATGCTGGTTGGCGGTGTCGCCAGCGTGTGGGGATCGATCCTGGGCGCAGCGTTTGTCTTTGGGCTGCCGTTGGCGCTCGATACATTTTCGCTGATCCCTCAAAGTACGAGTAACACTGGCCTTACCAGTGGCGATCTCAGCGCCATCCTCTATGGCTTGCTGATCATTCTCTTCATGCTCTTCGAGCCGACAGGCGTCATTGGCTTCATCCGGCGCGTGACGTCTTTGATTCAGCGCTTCGACGAACGCGCGAAGGTGAAAGGAGGTGTAAAGGCCAACGCGAGTGAACCAGTTGAACTGGAGTCCTGAAAGCAGCAATCTTTAGCCTTCTCACAAGGCTACCTGAATTGATTGGTGTTGATCCCGTGCCTTAGCTATGAGCTTAGGAGGAAACCCATGACGATTCGTCCAGCGCTCCGTATGACTATCGGCGCGCTCACCTGCTTCGCGATCCTCGCCGTATTCCTGGTCGGGTGCGGTACCAATAACGGCGGCGGCTCACTCAAAACCGACTTTGGAGTCGATACCAGCGCCAAAACTATCAGTCTTGGCATCCTCACACCACTGTCGGGTCCAGTTGCTGCGCCAATTGGCATTCCGCTCACCAAAGGCATCGAGACCTATTTTGACGCCGTCAACGCCAGTGGAGGCATCGATGGCTATAAGGTGAAGTTGATCGAGCGAGATACACAATACGATCCTCAGGTTGAAGTCAGCGACTACCAGCAGATCAAGAACCAGGTCGCGATGTTCGCGGAAAGCCTGGGAACACCCACGACACAGGCTATCGTCCCCCTCAGCGCCAATGACCATATCCTGGTCAGCGCCGCGACACTGGATTCGTATCTCGCCCGCGAGCCATATATGGTCTTGATTGGCACACCCTACAGGCTCCAGGTCGAAAACGCATTCGATTATATCGTCAAAAAGCTCGGCGTTCAACATCCCAAAACCGGGATCATCTACCAGGACGACGGCTATGGTCAGGATGGCCTCACCGGCTATAAGGAGGCTATGGCCTGCTATGGCCTGAAGAACGTCGGCGAAGCGACGTATGAGGCGACGGATACGACATTTACAGCGCAGGCAGCCCAACTGAAAGCATCCGGCGCGCAGTATGTGTTCTTGACAGCTATACCAACCGCCGCCGCTGGCATCATCGGCACAGCGCATGCCATCGGATATGACCCACATTGGGTGCTGCAAAGCCCGGCGTTTGCTAGCGGGTTACTGCAAGTGAAAGGCTTGAATACCTTGCTGGAGCATGAAGCATGGGTTGTCGGGCAGGGGGCAGCCTGGGGTGATACAAGCGTGCCGGGCATGGCGGAAATGCTCCAGAATATCCAGAAATACGATCCCGGCCAGCAACCTGATGGCTACTTCGAGTTCGGCTATACCGAGGCGAAAGTGACCTACGCAATCCTCAAGAAGGCGTTCGATAACCATGACGTGACACGCGCCGGTTTGCTCAACGCTTTCAATTCGCTGAACAATGTGGATGTCGGTGGTCTCTATCCCACGCTCCATTACGGTTCAGCTCCCAACCAGCGCGTCCCTTCACGCGACAACACCGTCTATAGCATCGATTCCTCTGTGGCGGGAAACCTCAAGAGCCTGAGCGGCGATTTTACCGGATCGTGCGCGGAACAATCGCAGTTCTGAGCAGCGGTAGTTCCTCACGCTAGGCGCTGTCCGCATCCCTGTGATAGAGAAACGCTCTATCACAGGGAACCGAACATGCTGAGCATAATGTAAGAACGGTATATTCTAAGCAAATAGACAGTCACAACTTGGGAGAATCCGCATGACTTCAGCAATCCGTGAGATGGTACGTGATGCCCGCCAGACGGCGATCTTGGACGCGGCGCGGAACCTGTTTTGCCGCCAGGGCTACCATAAGACAAGTATGCCTGAGATAGCCAAAGCCGCAGGCGCCAGTGTCGGTTTAGTCTATTATCATTTTGACAACAAGGCCGAGCTTCTCGTGGCAATCGTCGAAGAGTTTCACGCCGCTGGACTTGCTGCGCTCGAAGGGCCGCAGAACATTACCGATCCTCGCGAGCGGTTAGATACCGCTGTGCGTGATCTGTTTGCGGCTTTTGATCGCGTCTCAAAGGTCTTTGTCATCCTCTACAAAGATATTTCATCGCTCAGCCGTGAAGAGCGGCAACGCATCTTTGCGTTGGAAGATGATACAGTCAACCATGTTGCTACACTTATCCAGGAAGGGCAACAGGCAGGGGTCTTCTCAGTTGACGCTCCCAACATCCCCCTGCTTGCGGCAAATATCGTCGGTTTGGGGCATCTCTGGGCGCTGAAAAAAACCTGGTATTTCGCTTCGCGCCTCACCCTTGCGGAGTATACCACGACACAGTTACAGTACCTTCACAAGCTGTTGGAAGAGTGACGTAATAAGCCAGGCAAGCTAACAGACGGGCGAACGATCAGACAGCCTACTGTCCCCCTGTAGGAGTTGAGCCGTTTGTAGATATAGGTGTGGCGCAGGAGTGCTGGTAGCGGAGGGCGCGGGCGTCGCTATGCCTATCTCGTAGGTGTACCTGGGGGCAAATTGCCTGGCAGTGTGATACGCATGATCATCGTTGGCTCTGCGCCACCGCTGGCTCTACCTCCACCATGAAAGGCATTGGGTACTTCAACCGTGTAGAGCACCCACAACCGTCCATCTGGCCCTGCGGCAAGCGCGCCTGGCCAACCGCCGAAGCTCCCTTTGGGCAGGGGCGGAAACCAGCCATACGATGTCACAACGCCTGTGGGAGTAAGACGGAAGAGTCTTCTCTAAAGAATGCGTAGAGATAGCAAATGTCTTCGGGTCAATACGCGCCAACCACACGCCTTGGTTCCTAATAGTATTCAAGGTTGCCAGCAGACACCAGACGCTTCCATCAGGCGCCGTAGCGTTGGCCAATTTGCTGTTGGGCCAGCAACGTGCGCTCCACCTCCGGCGCCTCGTCAAATGACTGCCAGGCGATCAGCCGATTGTGTCGGCGTAGCGAGATCGATTTGTGGTAGGCGACGTTGAACAGCCGGCGGCGACACGCCGCCTGATTGTCCTCGGCAGTGAAGGGTGGCTGGCGCCGCTGGGTGGCCCGCCAGGCGTCAACGAGCGCCTCTTGTACGACATCAAACGCTGCCTGATCAACGCCAAGCAGCGAACGCGCGAAGCTATACAGCGGCGCACGCACGCCGATCAGCAGTTCCTCGAACTGATTGAGTGGCAACGCGCCCTGCTCCGGTGATCTTGCCTCCTCCATGTGTCCTCCGCTCCATCTGCTCCCCTGCGCATTCACCGCCTGCATAGTTATCGCATGAAGGCCAGGTAGTGTGACCGCCTGGGGAAACACTTATTACGCTTCTCCCTGGCGTATTTGCTATAATGGGCAGAAGGAAACCCAGCGTCGTGTCTCCCCCTTGTTTTGTTTCGATTACTCCCAGCCTCCAAAAGGAAGGACACATCATGCGAGAACCCGTGCTCGAACGCTTGCGGCAAGGCCCACTTTTGTGCGATGGAGCGATGGGCACCATGCTCTACGCCCGCGCTGCCGCCAGCCAGATGCACGGGCGTTGCTTCGATGAGCTGACACTGACCAGCCCCCATCTCGTGCAGGAGATACACAACGAATATATCCTGGCGGGCGCGCAGATGATCGAGACGAATACCTTTGGCGCCAACCAGGCAAAGCTCAGCGCGTATGGCCTGGGCGACCGCGTGCGTGAGATCAACCGGCGCGCGGCAAAGCTGGCCTACGAGGCGCGCGATGTCGCCGGGCAGGCCGTCTTCGTGGCGGGCGCGGTTGGCCCCTCAGGTCTGCTCAATCTGCCGACGACTACAATGCCCAGCGCATCGAGCGCGCGGCACGCGAAGGGGCAGACCGCGCGTGACGAAGCAATGGAGACCGAGCGCCGGCTTGCCGCGCTGCGGGCGCTTTTCCGTGAACAGATCGAGGGATTGATCGAGGGTGGGGCCGACCTGATCATCCTCGAGACGATCCCCAGCCTGACGGAGCTTCGCCAGGCGGCGCTGGCCGCGCGCGAGGCAGGCCCGCTGCCAGTTATCGCGCAGATCACCTTTAGTGAGGACGGCCAGACGCTTGCCGGTGAATCGCCCGCCGAAGTGGCGCTGGCGCTGGCTGCGTTGCATGTGGATGGCATTGGCGTCAATTGCAGCATTGGCCCGGCAGGCACGCTCGACGCAATCAGCGAGATGGCGCAGGCGTTGCGCGCGGCTGGCGTCGCACTGGATGGCGACCTTTTCCTCTCCGCGCAGCCCAACGCCGGAATGCCCGCGCGTGTGGAAAACCGCTTTTTGTATATGGCGCCGCCAGCCTACTTCGCTGACTACGCGCGCCAGTTTGTCGCGACGGGTGTGCGGCTGGTGGGCGGCTGCTGTGGTACCACGCCCGCGCATATCGCCGCGATGCGCGCTGCGCTTGCCGATGCGCTACCGGTCACGCCGACCTATGGCGCCCACAGCGCAACGGCGGTTTCTCATCCGATACCTCGGCCCGCGCCTGAGGCGCTTGTTATAAGCGAACGTTCTGCCGCTCAGGTGGAGGATACTCCGCACACACGGCTACAGGCGGCGCTCGGCGCCGGGCGGTTCGTCGTCAGCGTGGAGCTTGATCCGCCGAAGGGGCTAAATCCACACAAGATTCTCGATGGCGCGGCGCAGTTGCGTTCTCTTGGGGTGGAGTTCATCAACATCGCTGATAGCCCGATGGCGCGTGTGCGCATGAGCTGTCTGGCGATGGCGCGGCTGCTTCACGACGAGCTTGGCATGGAGCCTATCGTCCACATGACCACACGCGACCGCAACCTGATGGCGCTGCAATCCGACCTGTTGGGTGCGCATGCGCTGGGCATCCATAACATTCTCGCACTGACCGGCGATCCGCTGCATGCTGGCAACTATCCCAACCTGACGGGCGTGTGGGATGTAGACTCGGTGGGTCTGTTGCGCATCCTCAGTGGGCTGAACGAGGGACGCGACGCGGCAGGGTCGCCGCTGGGCGCGCCTGCGCATTTCTTCTTGGGGGCCGCGCTCAATCTGAACATGGAGGATAGCCTGATTGATGTGGAGCGCGAACGCGAACGTGGCAAGCTCGACGCCCTCAGCGCGCTGACCGATCTCGGCGCCGTCGAGTCGGGCGAGGCCACAGGTGAGGCGCACGGCGCGCTGACTGAGACCGAGCTTGAGTTGCAACGCTTGCGCCAGAAGCTCAACGCAGGCGCGCAGTTCATCATGACGCAGCCCATCTACGACCTCGAGCCGCTCGAACGCTTCCTGGCAAGGTTTGGCCAGCCGGAGGTTCCCATCATTCTGGGGATGATTCCACTGCATAGCTCGAAGCACGCCGAATACCTGCACAACGAGGTGCCGGGGATCACCATCCCCGAGGCGGCGCGGGCGCGCATGCGCGCAGCAGGCGAACGTGGCCGCGAGGAAGGCGTCGCGATGGCCTACGAGGTGATCTCCGCTGCCCGAAAGCGTGGCCTGATCCAGGGCTGCTATCTAGTCACATCGTATGGCCGTTACGATCTGGTGGGCGACCTCGCCCGCGAACTGCTGGAAGACTGAGAGCTCCTTTTGCTATGCAGGGAAGACAAAGGCGTGTAGCCCCAGCGCCAACAGAAAGCCAAGTGAGAGCAGCGCGTGAATCAGCCGCACGTTGGGTGAGAGGCGACGCTTGCGCACGGCGTAGGCGATCCACTCGCCCAACCCTGCTACCAGCGCCAGCAAGGTCAACGAGAGCGCGCCGGTCACTACCTTTGCCGTAGTGAATTGCCCCAGCACAGGGAGCAGCGAGACAGCATGCGCCGCGCCCGCGACCAACACAAGCCAGCCGAAGAACTTGTGGTGCTCGCGCAGGAAGAGCAACATATCCCGCGCCAGCCGCGCCGCAGTGGCGCCCATACGCTGCTGCGCGAGCATGTAAGTCTGGCGTGTTGGCCATTGGGTGATCGCATAGACAGCGATCAGAATACCCAAAATGCCAAGCGCGTTACTAAGCGTCAAGCTGACTGCTCGCGCTGGCTGCGATTGCAGCGCCACGCGCACGCAGAGCGCGATGCTCACCAGTGCGATGAGCAATCCCACACCCCAGACGGCCAGCCGCACAGGAAGCCGCAACGCACGCAGCATGAAGTAACTCACCGCCAGCCCGACGAAATCGGCTATTCCCAGCGCGGCTATCTCGATGAGCCGCGCTACAAAGTACACCGGACTGACGTGGGCGAAGTACCAGCCGCCCGCCAGCAGCGCGCAGACGCCCAGAATCGCAATCCAGGGAACAGCGCCCTTGCCGATTGCCTCGGTTTCCCTGGCTGGCGCATCCCCCGGCGTCGCCAACCCTGCCAGCGTAATGTCGCCAAGCGGATGCGCGACACAGGCCAGCACGTCGCCACGGGCGCGCTGCTCCGGCGTCAGGCCGCTCTCTTCTCCGCGTGTGACCTCGCCGTTCAGCAGCCGCAGCCGACACGTCCCACAGACGCCCACACGACAATTGAACGAAGGCGTATACCCTTCGCGCTCCAACGCTTGCAGAATCGTCTCATGCCCGCTGGCGGTGACAACCGCACCGGATTCAGCCAGCCTGATTCTTCCACCAACCTGTACGCCCGCACGCAAGCCCTGTGGCACAGGCAGAGACGCGGAACTGAGCCGCCGCATATCACTGAAACTCTCTGCGTGGAACTGCGCCTGAGGCAGACCTGCCTGCGCAAGCAACGCCGCCAGTTTGCGCCTGAGCCGCGCTGATCCGCAGATATACCATTGTGCGTGGGCAGCAAGTGCCCCTGCGCATGCGATCACCTGCTCCACCGTCAGCCGATGGCCCTCCGTCGAGATATAGCGCCACTGACGTAGCCAGCGTTGCTGTGGATCGAGCGTATCGAGCGCGCGGCCATAGATGGCGTCTTCCGGGCTATGGTAGGCATAATGCAGGTGAACACGCAGCCCTAGCGACGGCGCTACCCGCGCCAGCGCCCGAAGCATTCCCATGATGGGTGAGATGCCGCTGCCGGTGGCGACGAAGATCAGCGCGCTGCCAGGCACAAGAGTGGAAGGCAAAGTGAACAGGCCAAGCGGCGTGCTGGCATGCAGGATCATTCCTGGCCACACGTCGTAAAAGAGGTAGTTTGAGGCGCGCCCGCCCTCCTGCCGCTTGACGGTAATCTCCCACGGCGTCTCGGCGCGCCCGTCGCCACAGAGCGAGTATGAGCGATAGAGGGGCTTCGTCGGCTGCTCTGGATTGGGTAGCGCCAGTGTAATGAATTGCCCGGCGCGATAGGCCATCGGCGCGCGCTGCGTTCCGGGAATGGCCAGCCAAAACGTCATACTGTCAGGCGAGGCTTGCCTGCGCGCCACCACCTCCACCTCGATCTGCCCTGCCATCGGACGTGGCGCGCCACCGGTAGCCGCTGTAGCCGGATGAGGCCGTCGTTGTTGGTGTGGATATGCGGTCGCCACTCTGCTTTCCCTCCTTGGCTCCCTGTCTGCTGCATGCTTGGCGTACAAACACATCCGCCAAACTGGTGCTATCATACGCAATTTTGATGAGAGACGCATGAAACGGGACTTTCACCCTACCCCCAGATGCGCCTACAACGCAATCTCGATGAAGCGATCCCATCCGGCGTAGTCAGCCACCACCCGCAGCCGCGCATCCGGGAAGGTCGCTTTTGCCAGCGCCTCAACGGCGGCGCGCTGGTCGTAGCCAAACTCAAGGTAGAGCGATGCGTCGGCGTTTACATGACTGGGCGCCTGGGCAAACAACCGCCGCAGATGGCCCAACCCATCGTCGGCGCCATAGAGCGCAAGGGCAGGTTCGTATCTTCCCACATCTGGAGGTAGCGCCGTGGCGTCGCGTGGGGACACATAGGGCAGATTGGCGAGCAAGACATCCACGCGCTCAGGCAGGGGAGCCAGCAGATCGCCCTGCAGGAAGACTACACGCTGAGCGACGCCAAGCCGCTCCGCGTTTTCGCGCGCAAGGGCCAGCGCATCCGCCGAGATGTCGGTGGCGTAGACGCGCGGCAGGCGTGGTTCCAGCGCAGCCAACGCGAGCGCCAGCGCGCCGCTGCCCGTGCCAATATCGGCGACAACTGGCGGCTTTGCGCCAGCCTTCCCTACATCCAAACGGCTGCGAACCTCGTTGAGAGTCGCCTCGGCCAGCAGTTCAGTCTCCGGCCTAGGGATCAAGACGCGGTGATCCACGAGAAAGTCAAGTCCCATGAACTCCTGATGACCGATCAGATAGGCTATCGGCTCACGGGCAGCGCGGCGCTTGACAAGCTCGGCATAGCTTGCCGCCTGCTCCGGCGAGAGCAGCCGCTCAGGGTAGGCCAGGGTAGCGAAGCGCGCCACCCTGGCGACATGCGCCAGCAACACCTGCGCGTCGAGGTCGGGCGTCTCACCCCAATCGTTCTCTTGCGCCTGTTCGTCTTCGGCGCTCGTTGCTTCGGTGGGAGTTCTATGGCGCGCCAGCAACGCTTCGCGCAGCCATGCGCTTGCCAGCGTGAGCGCCTCGCCAAATGTGCATGCGCCAGCCAGCGCCATGTATCGCGCATCTTGAGCATGCTTGTGGTTCACTGAATTATTATTCATTCTGTGTTCCTAAAAACGCCTCAACCGCCTCAAGAAATTGCTGGCGTTCCCTGAAGAAAAAGAAGATGTGCCCTCCCGTAAACCAGCGCAGCTGTGAGCCAGGTATGCCGTTGTGCATTTCTTCGGCCAGCGCGGCTGGCGCGAGCTTGTCGTTTCTTCCGTGCAGGATGAGCGTGGGGGCATGTATGGCGCCCAGTTTATCAGTGCAATTGAAGCCGGACGACGCTTGAAGCTGCCATCGAAAGGCGTGGCGTGGCTGCGGATAGGGGCTTCTGAAGAAGGGGCCGCTCGAGAGCAGGCTAAGCGGGCCAAACCACCAGGGCCGTTTGGTCAACCGCGCGGAGGTGGAGACAAGTATCAATCGTTCCACCCGTTCTGGATGCTCGATAGCCAGCGTCAGCGCAATACGCCCACCCAGCGAGACGCCAAGAATGTTGGCTCGCTCGGCGCCAAGCGCCCGCAACAGTTCATTGGCATCGTTTGCCATCATCTCGATAGTATAGGGCTGATCCGGCTTATCGGTGCGGCCCGCTCCGCGATTGTCAAAGGCGATCACCTGATAGCGTTGCGCCAGTGAGCGAATGATGGCGTCCCACTCCATCTCTGAGATGTCGCTGCCCAGGCCGGTGATCAGCGCCAGCGGCTCGCCTTCGCCATGTATCTCGTAGTACACCTGTATGTCGTTGGCTTGAATATATGGCATTTCTTGCTTGCTCCTGGCAATTTTATGGTCTCATTGTCTCGTTGTCTCGTTGTCTCATTTTTCGCCGCTTTGGGGTTTGCCCCAGGTGATCCCGCCGGTCACACTGTAGGTGAGCAGGCCATCCTGCGCGAATGGGAAAAGAAGCGCCTGCATTTCCCTATCGAACTGCGTTGCCTGCTCGGCGGTCATGGTGTCAAGCGAAAGCGTGCTGCGCGCATGCTGGCCCGCGATGTAGTCCTCAACCGCTTGTTTGACAACCACCGGCGCGGTCTCACGCTTGCCCAATCGTTGGAACAAGCCTGCTTGCTCCAATGTGGAGATCCAATCAAACGGCCGATAGGCAGGATTGTCGTGAACCGCTGCTCGATCCGCTTAGCGCCCATGCTCCAAGGCATAGACTTTTCGTGCATATAGGCAATAGCTAGCACACCGTGCGGTGTCAGGACTCGCGCGAGGCGGGGCAGGACGACATCCCATGTCATCCAGTGAAGACTCTCGCCAGCCGTCACCAGGGCATAGGGCAGATTAAGTTCCACATCTTCGGCCCGTCCATGCCGCCAGCGAATCTTCGGCGAATCGCCGCCCGGCAGCGTCTTGCCCCGCTCAATCATCGGCAGCGAAAGGTCTACGGCGTCAATGCGCTCAACAGTCTCATATGCGGCCAGGGGGCGAGCGATATTGCCCGTCCCACAGCCCAGATCGAGGATGACGCGCGGCTCGTCTGCAATCAACTCATTGAGGACGGTGAAGGTTTCCGGCGGATAGGCAGGGCGCAGATGATAGCGATCCACCACGCTTTGATCCTGGAAACGCCCGGCGTGATGCGCGCCGTATAAAAATGGATGTTTCATCAAACGTTGCGGCGCATAGTTCTCTGCCTTATGGGTATGAGGCATGGGAAAGAAAGCGCCCTCTCTCCTTTCTTAATGATTTTCTCACATCCACCCAGTATGCTGTATGATGAACGTGCGCTACGTAGAATGGCGTAGGCTCACCTACCGGAGGCTATGTCCTGTAGGATGAGATAGGAGACGAAGAGACTCTATGGCAGACGAGCGGAAGGATGAGCGGAAAAGCGACGCCATGATACATTCAGCACAACGCCCCAAGGAGCGCGCCGCTGGCGGCCAGCCGGGGCGAACCGCCACGATGGGGGGCAAAACTGCGCCCAGGAGAGGCGCGAGTACCACAAGCGGAGGGAGTCTGAAAGTGGCGAAGCGCCAAGAGGTTTCCCCTGAAACAGGCATGCTGCCCAGCCAATCTGCCGCCTCAGCGACGCTTGGGCAGAGCATGCGGCAAGTCTGGTTTGCGGCGATCCCTGCCTGGGTGTTGGCGCCGTTGCGGCTCTTTCTGGCAGTGACGTTCATCTACGCCGGGCTGCAAAAACTCACCGATCCGCAATACTTCAATCCACATGCTGTTGGCTACATTGGCAAGCAGATCGCCGGGTTTGCGGTGAAGTCGCCGCTCCATGGCTTTCTGGTTGGGATAGCCGTACCCCATGCGATGCTCTTTGGCGCGCTGGTAGCCGATGGCGAACTTGCCATCGGGTTGGGCGTTCTGGTTGGTTTTCTCATGCGGCCTGCTACGTTCTTTGGCGCGCTACTCAGCCTTATCTTCTTCCTCTCGGCAAGCTGGCGTGTCTACCCTTATTTTTATGGGGCCGACATCGTGTTTCTCTTCGCCTGGATTCCTATTCTCCTGGCGGGGCCAGAGGGCGCCGCATGGCCTACAATAGACGCCTGGCTGGCAGCGCGCTACGCGCGAGTGTGGCTGGCGGGTATCCGTCGGAGCGACCGCCGCAAATGGGTCGCCACGATTGCGACGTTTTTGCTGGGAGTGCGCCTGGGAGATACGCAAGAACCCATCTCTACTTCACAGCGCCGAGCAAGCGCGCGACGCGCTCAAGCTCTTCCGCGCTATGCCCAGCAGTCCCGTCGCGACTTCATCTGGGGCGCGGTGGCCGGTGGCGCGACAGTCGCGGGCGTCTTCTGGCTGTTCGGCGCGCTACGCGACGCCATCGTCGGCGCAGCGGGGTCATCGGGCGCGTCAGGCGCGGCAAGCGGCGGAACGACCACATCCACTGCATCGTCCGGCGGTTCCAGTACAACCCTGGCCCAGATCAGCGCCGTGCCGACGAACAGCGCCACCACATTTACCATCCCCAGCAACCAAGACCCAGGAGTGCTTGTCCATTTGCAATCGGGAAAGTTTGTCGCGTTCGACGCCACCTGCACCCATGCCGGTTGTACCGTGCAATATGATCCGAGTAGCCAATTGCTCATCTGTCCGTGCCACGGCGCCGAGTTCGATCCTTCGCAGGGGGCAAATGTTGTGGCAGGGCCAGCGCCTACGCCGCTCACTCCCCTTTCCATCACCGTAGACACAAAGACCAATGAGATCGTCCTGAACGGGTGACGCCTCGATCCCTTCATGCTCAGGAGCTGACGGTCAGCGAGACGTTGATGACCACCGTTTTCGAGCCGTCAGACGATGTGAAGGTAAGCGTCCCTGAGTAGGAACCAGGGGACAGGTTGTTTTCAATCACCAGCGCGTCAATCGCATACCTGAGTGTATCGCCGGGATTCATGGTGAAGCTGACGTTCTGTGTATCGGGCGAACCGGCGAAGTTGAGCCAGGGCGCGCCATCGGTTGTGCTGGCGTTCCCCGTCCACGAGCTGATCTGGTTGCTGCAATTTTGCAGGGAAAGGCTCTGCGAGGGAGGATCGTTCCCACTGCCGATATTGGCGCTGAAGCTCAGCGTCGGTGGTAGAATCAGCAGGCACGGCGGCGATGGTGTTGGCGTCACCGTTGGGGTAGGATTCAGCGTCGGCGTGGCGGTCGGCGAGGGTGATGGAGTGAGCGTTGGTGTCGGTGAGGGTGTTATCGTTGGGGTAGGGGTCAGCCCGGCGCCAGGGGTATCGTCGCCAGCCGTGCTTGTGCCTGCCAAATAGCCACCATGCCCGTCACGACCATTGTTCTGGCCGCCTGAGCCGTCGGCATTTGCCAGCGCGAAGAGCGCGGCGCTGGCGATGATGACCACCAACGCCGCCAGCGCGAGCAAACTCCACATCAGTCCGCGGGGCGACCGCCCCACATAGCGCCGAATGCCTGGCGGTGGCGCCTTGCGCCCAAACCCGCCATAGACGCCGGACGAGCCAAATCCCCCCGGTACTTCGCCCGAAGGGGCATAGGGGGTATTTCCCTGAGACCAGATTGGTTCGCCCGGAAAAGGCTGCGGCGCCAATGGCGGTTCACCGTTCAGAGAACACCCCCTACACTTCAGCCAAAAGCAGGCATGCGCAATGCCTGGTTAGCCTGGCGTGGTGGGTGAGAGCACAGCGACCGAAGGAAATTGATCGAGCGCATTTTTGAGCCAGGCGCCCAGCGCGCCAGCCGACGACGGTTGCACATCTACTATATCAGATTGTGCGGCGTTTTGGGGAAGGAAAAAACAGGCTGTGGATGAGATGATCACAGCGGCGTTGGTATTTACCTCCTGCCCATTCGCAAGCCGCCCGGCGATGGCGATTGTGCCGCGTGCGGTGGCGTCACGCAGGGCGGCGCTGAACGCCTGCGCCGTGGCGACAGGCAATCCCCCACTGATAAACAGCGTCGTCGCTGCCTCCGCACGCCCTGCGGTGGCTGCCTCGCGTCCTTGTTTCAACTGGGCAAGCGTCAACGTTCCCCCCGCCAGGTTCATGTCCGGCTGGTTGACGAGCGTCAGTTGTGTCGTCAGCGCGGCGTCAATCCCAGGCCGCCCACGAAGCGCCTCGAAAACGTGTACCTCTGGCGTAGGGATGCTATGCGCGACGCCCACCTCGCGGTACTGTCCGAGATAGATTTGTAACACGCCCTTCGGGCGGCACAACGTCAGTAGCACGGTATAGCGGCTGAACGCGCACGCGCCAAGAGTGGAGATGATCGCCGAGGGGACGTGTAGCCGTGGCGGCTGGCCAGGCTGTTGCGCTGGCTGTAACTTGAGATAGCCACGGGCCATTAGCGCGTCGGTTGCGCCTTGCAGCTTTCGCTCGATCTCATGCGGCACGGAGCCGTCGGGCTGGGCCTGCGCCCAGGCCATATCAAACCCCGGCAGCCGTGTGATCTTCAGCGCACGCGCCAGCACATAGAGTTCATCACGGCTGAGCGCGAACTGGATATGCACGGGCGTGGCCGTGTTGGTTGCGGCTGTCTGAGCCGCCGTCGGCGAGGGAGACATACTTGAAGACATACGCTTTGCCTCCGAGTGAACGTGTGGCTAAAAGTGTGGCTAAAAGATACTGCCAAGCGCGTCGCCAATCGAAGGGATCGAGCCGAGCGCATCGTTCAGCAGATTGCCGGGCATAGGGATGGCTGAGAGCGGGTTCAGCGGATTACTCCCCAGGTCGTTGAGGACCCCCCCGGCGATGGTATCGAGCGCGTCGCCAAGCCCGCTGATTCCGCTGAGCACATCGTTCCCAATACTGCCGAGATCGCTGACCACGCCCATGCCTGCGCCCTCAAGTACTGAGGCGAACTCGTTGGCTGCGCCTCCAAACAGGCTGGCGGCGTCGGTGGCCGCTCCTTCGATCACCCCAATCGCCCCGTCGCCAACGCTCAGAATTACCCCCATGATGCCGCCGGTCGGTAGCAGGTTGGCGAAGCCTGGCAGCGCGCCAAAAAGGTCTTGAATGGGATTGCCAATATCGCTGAGCATGCTGAACACCTGCGACACCATGTTGATGACCTGCATGACCTCCTGCGCCACCGAATAAATCTCGCTGGCCCATTCTATCATGGTGATTGGCAGGCCGCCCAACATATCGGCCACCGCGCTGACCAGATCGCTCAGCAGCGCCAGGGGATTGCTGATCTCATCCATCAGCGTCTGTTCCAACGCGCTGATCGCCGCCTGCACGACGCTCTCGCCGTTCAGGATCACATCAATCAGATCGAAGTGTTCGAGCAGCCGTCCCAGCAACCCCTCGTCAAGCCCGGCCCCCAGCACGCTATCCACCGCCGACGAGGCGCCATCCGCGCATGATCCCAACCCGCCGATGATCTGATCAAATACCCCCATGCGCTGCTCCGAGAGCGAGGTGAGCTGATTGATCGCCGAGCCAAACGCATCTGCTGCGGTTCCAAGAAATTGTTCGACGCCACCGCCATCTATCAACTCGCTCATCAGCGCATTGAGTTCGTCGTTAGCGTTGCGATGCGCTCCCACGAGATCGCTCAGAATGCTTTGCGCGCCCTGCATTGGATCGATGAGCGGCGCGGTAAAATCGCTGATACCCATTGGATATTCCTCCTCGCGTTATTGTTGTTCGAACGACTGCATCACGTCCTGTTCGGTCTGCTCCGCCATCTCAGCCGCCTGCATCAGATTTTGCCCAAGCTGGCTGCGCTGTTCAAGCAGGGTCGTCACATCTCGAAAGACATCGCTCAACACTTCGTCGAGGATCGCGCGGATCACGCTGGGCGCGCCACTGGTGGTGTCGAACACCTGTTGCATCTGGTTTTGTGTCTGCCCAAGCAGCTCATCGGTTGAGGAGAGAATGCGCTGGGCGATCTCGCGCATCCGCTCAACAGGAAAAGACATCTCGCCGCTCATACCTGGCCTCGCTTTCGTTGTGTTGCTACGAATTCATCGCACTAAAGACTGGAGACTGGCTTTGTCAAAGAAATACCGGTTGCGTCTGGATATTTCCTCTGCGAACATGAGAAGGAGCGTTCAGTGAAAAGGGTTAAAAACAGAAATTGAGAAGGTTAAGCAGGGAAATGGGCGTGCGACTGTGACGACCGGAATGACAACCCGTTTGCGCCTGGGATCACGTCTGGCGTGTCGTGCGCTCATCTCCCTGGATGTGCGTCTCTTCGGGCGAACCGGAGAAGCGATACAAGCGATACTCGAAACCGTGAAAAGCAACCGGCTATTGGGCCGTGAAGCCCTGGCGAATCGCGTTCTCGGCGTCGGCGTAGGCTTGCGCTGCACGATTGAGGTGATCGCTGACCGTGCCCAACACCTCGCGGATGCCCTGGGTATCGGTTCCCCATTTGGCCATCAGCTCGGTGAACTGTGAGGCGGCGGCGCCCTGCCAGGTGCTACTTAGCGACTCGATCTGGCTCTGAATCTGGCTCATCAGCGACTCAAGCTCGCTGGCGCGATTGGCAAACTGCGCGGCTGTCGCCTGCATCTCTTCAGGTGTAACACGAATGCTGCCCATGTGATCTTCCTCCTGGCCCTTCAAAAGAGGCCATTGTGTACAATGCTGCTGACTTGACTCAACGTTCAGAACTGGCCGTCAACTGAACTGCCAGGCAAAGGGAATGATCACAGGCGCATCTAGAGCGTACCCTACGCTTTTCGCCCTGTCAACGCTTTTCGGGCGTATTTTATCGGCTGTGTGAGCACGTTCACGGTAAGGAAAGGTACGGCGTCACTTTTCCGCCCAGAGGGTCAGGCAAACGGGTCAGGCGCCCCGCTTTTTTAATGTGAACACACCGGTCGGCTGGATCAATCGCGCCTCCACCACCTCGCCAGCGTCGTTCCATTGAAACTCCACACGGAAGCCGGAAAGTCCCTTCATGCGGAACTCGGTTCCCCGATAGGGTTCAAGCTCATACTCAGGCTGGCCGGGAACGGACACCGAGAGGGCTGAGTCGCCCTTCAGCGCAACCTGCGCCTGCATATCCATCCCTGTCAACTCATATACGCCGACGAACTGTTCGAGGAAGTCTTTTGATGTGAGTTCGCGGTTGGGTTTGCGCGTGAACACAATGTCTTTGACAGATTGCTCAAAGGGCGCGCTGAGGCTCTCGATGTCGCCGCGCACATTCGTCGTGAAGGAAACCTTCATGCGAATGTCAAATCGCTCGACGACAAGCTCGAAGATGTCATAGTGATAATGTGTGAGCGGCGCCACTAGCGAGTTGTAGTGTATCCTCAGTTCGTCCCCCTCGCGCTTGATGGCGAGTTCGCCATAGCCCGGATGCGTATACTCGCCCGTATAGGCGTCAAGATCGTGGGAGGGCGATGTGTTGGGGATGCGATCCTGTTCGGCCTGCTCCGCGCCTTTCTCGGTCGCCGCCTTCATTGTCGCCCAGACGGATTTGTAGCGCGTCTGCCACGGCGCTTCGGGCAAGCCAAGCAGCCAGTCGCAGATACTATATGTCGCGATGGTTGGCGCTGGAGTAGCATCCAGGTTGGAGAGCGTGACGATGCCGATATTCTCGGCTGGCAGCAGCGTCACTAGCGCGGTAAAGCCGTCAATATTGCCGCCGTGGTGCAGCATGGTGTGCCCACGATAGGGAACCACAAACCAGCCCATGCCATAGCTTTCGGCCAGTAGTTCAGGGTACTGCTGCGCGCCGCCGATCACCATCTGTGGCGCATGCAGTTGTTTGATCTGCCCCTCCGAGACGATCTGTTTGCCGTCGTGCTTGCCGTGGTTCAGATGAAGAGCCACCCATGCGCTCATATCGTTGATAGACGAGACGATGGAGCCAGCCGGGCCAACCGCCCACTGCTCTTCATAGAAGGGAATGCGCCGCACAACCTCCTTGCGCTCCATGTAGGGCAGCGCGAAGTCGCCGGTTTCCTGGGCTTTTCTCGTTGAGAAACAGGTATCGTTCATACCCAGCGCGTCGAAAATATGCTGCTGTACAAAGTCTTCCCAGGTCTGTCCGCTAACCACTTCGAGCAGATAGCCTGCTGTCATGTACATCAGGTTTTGGTATTGCCAAACCGTACGCAAATCCTTTGTTGGCTCAAGATATTGCAACCGATCAAAGAGTTCTTTGCGCGTGGCCGGTGAGCCATACCACATCAGGTCATGGCGTGGCAGACCGGAGCGGTGTGTCACCAGGTCGCGCGGAGTCATGCGCTCGCTCGCCACCGTGTCATAGAGTTTGAACGTCGGCAGGTAGTTCCTGATCGGCGTATCCCAATCCAGCTTTCCCTCATCCACCAGCATGCTGAGCGCCAGCGTGGTAAACGCCTTGGTGGCCGAGCCAATCGGAAAGAGCGTCCGTGGCGTGACCGCCAAATCCTGCTCCACATCGCGTTTGCCCAGGCCCTCCGAGAACGCCACTGCGCCATCTTTGAGGACGACAACCGCCATCCCTGGTACTTTCCACTCCTGCCTCAGCGTGCGCAGGCTCTCTCCCAGCCCTGCCAGACTATCAGGGGGTTTTGCGTCGCCGGTTGTTTCTATCATTATCGCCCTTCTTTTCTTGACAACCACACGTTGTCGCCTTCTCTTTTCGCCACCTCGTTATCCAGCGCACCATACCACCTGGCGGCTGGCGGATCAAGGCGGCAACATGGCATGATGAGAGCACACTAGCCAGAGCAAGAGAGGAGGCAAGGCGGAATGGGCGAAGAGAGAACAACGGCGATGGGGCGTTTCGACATCCATGATGAGACGGCGGTGGTCATCGGGGGAAGCGGCGTGCTGGGCAGAGCGATGGCGTATGCGCTGGGCGAGGCGGGCGCGCGTGTCGCGGTGATCGGACGGAGCGCCGAGGCCGCCCAACAGGTGGCTGCGCGCATCACCTCGGCTGGCGGCGTAGGCCGATCCTACGCCTGCGACGCGCAAGATCGCCCTCTGCTCGAAGCAACGGCGCGCGAGATCGCCGAGACGCTTGGCCCTGTCACCATTCTTGTAAACGCGGCGGGCGGCAATTCGCCAGAGGCTACCACCACTCCTGAGCGTTCGTTTTTCGCGCTCGATCCTGTCGCGCTACGGAGTGTGGTGGACGGCAATCTGCTGACGTCGCTGATCGGCTGCCAGGTATTTGGCGAAGGGATGACGAGGATTGGACGCGGCTCGATCATCAACATCGCCTCCATGAGTGGGCTGCGCCCCCTGACGCGCGTTCCGGCCTATAGCGCGGCCAAGGCAGGCGTGATCAACTTCACGCAATGGCTGGCTGCCTATCTTGCGCAGGGGTATAGCCCACAGATTCGCGTGAACGCCATCGCGCCGGGATTCTTTCTCACCGAGCAAAACCGCTACCTGCTGACGGATCGCGAGAGCGGCGCCCCAACGCCACGCGCGCAAACCATCCTGGCGCATACGCCAATGGGCCGGCTTGGCGCGCCGGATGATCTGATCGGCACGCTGCTCTGGCTTGCCAGCCCAGCCTCGGCCTTCGTCACTGGCATTGTTGTTCCTGTGGATGGTGGCTTCTCAGCCTTTGGTAGCGTCTGACTGGCGCCGTATGGCTGACGGTGGCTTGCTCATGCTTGACATTTCGGGGCCGGTAACATACAATCAAAAGGTTAGCGACAATATGAGAAGACGCCCTTGAATACCGCTTGTTCGGGGGCGTTGAGATATACGTCGCATATGCGGCAGCCCGGCGGAGCGCCAGACCCGCTGGCAATGTTCCCCGTGGGAGAGACAGAGTGAGAAGAGACATCACCCAGGATGCGGATCGTCCGCATTACTATTCGCAGTTTTGGATTGACGTGGCGCGGGGCGAGGAGAAGTCGTCAGGACGCCCCGCCTCGGCCATCGCGGCGCCCACCGAGGCAGACGTGGATGAGGCTGGCGCCGACGATCTCCTGATGGATGAGATCACGCCGCGCCTTGAGCGAACCGAGCGCACGGAGCCAAAGAAGCCTGCCGCGAAACCCACAGAAAAGAAGCCGGAGACGGCTGGCCGTTCCACGCTTACCTCGTTTGCCGACCTTGCCAACATCGCCAACATCGATATGCTGATGAAAAGCTCGGCGGAGTTGGGCGACGATGTAACACCCGACATCGAGGCCGCCGCGACGCCGGGTGTTGATGAGGACACTACACCGAGCTTCCAGTTCGAGACCGCCGACGAGGAGTCCCCTGAAGCCGAGGCCGAGGCCGAAGCAGACGACACGGACACCTTCGGCTATGAGGATGAAGACGAGGAAGACGACTGGGGCAGCCGTCGGAAGCCCAAGCAGACGAAACCCAAGCGCCGTGAGCGCCGCGACTATTAGTGGCGCGTATCCTGGCGCATGAGTATCGGCGTCCTGCCAACGAGCACGCTGGCAGGACGCTTTTTCCTGTGTGAAAGAGTGGCAGAGAGCAGAGCGCCGGTGAAAACGCAGCATCGTAATGAGACGCCCGACTGGTTGAATACCCCTGCGCAACAAGAGCGGCGCACACAGACGCACGGTTTATTGCTGGCGTGGTATAGCCGATACGGGCGCCATACGCTCCCCTGGCGGCATACGCGCGATCCCTACGCCATCCTGGTCTCAGAGGTGATGCTGCAACAAACCCAGGTTGAGCGCGTGCTGCCGAAATATCAGGCGTTTCTCGCACGTTTCCCCACGCTGGCCGCGCTGGCTGAGGCGCCCACAAGCGAGGTGATAAAAGCCTGGGCTGGACTTGGTTATAATATGCGCGCCGTGCGCCTGCAACAGATCGCACAGGAGGCGATTGCTCGGTACGCTGGCGCGCTCCCCAATACGCTCGACGGATTGCTCTCGCTCAAAGGCGTCGGACGCTACACGGCAGGGGCCATCGCCTGTTTCGCCTTTGACCAGCCCGTCGCCACGGTAGACACGAACATCCGCCGTGTCCTCTGGCGCGTCTTTCGGGGCATCGAACCAATCGTCTGGCCAGCAGGCGTGTCTGACGAACGTGAGGCGTTGGCGCTGGCCGCCTGGGCGCTGCCTGGCCGGAACACCGACCAGGCGCGTGTCGAAGTCGCGACACAGCCCTCATCGCAATCCGAACAATCTGACGCCGCACAGGCTGCCTATGACTGGCAACAGGCGCTCATGGATCTGGGCGCCACAGTCTGCCAGAGCCGCCGCCCCGCGTGTGAGCAGTGCCCACTCACGGAGGTTTGCGCCGCCTATGCCGAGGTGGCCGCGCTGACGCTGTTTCCATCCGGCGAGGCGCTTGCCCGCCTGCGTGACGAACGCGCCGCGCTCTCTGAACACCCCGAACATACAGGAGCGTCGGAGCACCCCCAGCCTCAGATGGGACAGGTGGCTGAGACACGCGCAGCCTCTACGAGTGACGCAAACACGACACGTGAGACGCCGGAGATAGATGGAAACAGCAGGCCGACTGCCACTGTCGCGAAGCCCAGGAAGGCGACTCAGCCCTTCACCAGCACCACGCGCTACTTTCGTGGACGCATCATCGCCACGCTGAGCGAACTGGCCGCTGGCGAGTCGCTCGCGCTGGCCGAGTTGGGGTTACTGGTCAAGCCCAACTTCTCGCCCGACGATCTGCCCTGGTTGCGCGGACTGGTTGATGGCTTGGCCCGCGATGGGCTGGTTCGCTGGCTCACTGGCAAGCAGGACGACGCCGCTGAAGAGGCGCGTGTCGCCCTGCCCTAAACACCTACGCTGGTAAACGCTTGCGCCTCACTGGCAGGAGTTCAGTTGCCATTGGGTAGGATTGCTCACCTGCCAGCTTATTGCCAGTCCGGCGCTGTTGATCATCCATCCCGTCGTCCCACACTCGCTTTGCGACGTGGCCGACCACCCATGCTGGCCCAACTCTTTGCTCATATAGGAGCTGATGGATGACGCTGTGCCGGGGCTGCACATAAACTGTGTATAGACCGTTTTGTTCCCAACACCATGCCCATCGCCCAGCCCAAAGACCGTCAGCGGCGGCACGGGGACGTTTGGACTTGCATCTGTCCAGAAGAAATTATAGGCAATCGAGTTGCCTGGCGGCAGGATGTTACTGCAATTGGGCAGCGTTGGTGGGAACGCCAGGCGGAGGCGATACGTCACGAAGCCGCCGCCCGCCGCCTGCACGTTTTCGAGCGAGAGATAATCCCAGACGGGGCCGTCGGCATGGCTCCAGCAATAGGGATCGCCACACGCCGCCTGATAGCCGCCATCATAGGGATAGGTTGAACTTTGTGTCCACCCCTGGCTTGACGAGTTGTTCGCATAGTAGCTGTACACAGCACTGGTCGTCGTGCTGGGCATACACACATTGAACTTCAGAATTTCGTACAAGCCTGTCTGGGCGTTATCCACCGCCTGAGTCATGTATCCCGCCGTCGAGGGGAAGGGCACAGCTGCCAGCCGCCCATCGTTCGAGACCGGCGTCGAGCCGCTGAATCCCTGAATCTGCTGGCAGTTCTGTGGATTGGAATTGCCAGGAGTGCTGGTCGCGCTATTGGCCGAGCCGCTGGTGGCGGTCGCCGTGGCGTTGGCGCCGCTGCTCGTGCCCCCTGTGGTGTTCGAGCCAGATGTGCTGCTGCAACCGGCCAGCGCCAGCGCCAGCGCCACGCCCACACATAACGCGACAGAGATTGCTGATTTTCTGGTTGTTCTGAATGGATTGATAATCCCCATTATGCTCTATTCTCCCTATTCTCCCTATTCTCCCTCATCCGCCCCGTTGAGCGGACGCCGCTTACACATCTACATCGCTGGCGCGCAATCACGCCATCTGAGTCGTGCGGTAGCTAGTATAGCGTATAAATAGGTATCAACCTATCGTATTCATCACAATTTTTAAGAGAGACATCGAACATTTGGCGTCTCGCCAATTTGGCGCCGTTTGACAGCATGCGCCGCTTCGTCATAGCATGGATGCAGTCCGAAACAGATCAGCGTGCAGAAAGGCTGGCTTTTGTTATGACCCGACCGATGTGGATCAATGGCGCATACACCACCGGCGCATCAGGCCGGGTGATCGAGGTACATGATCCGGCGACCGAAGAGCTGATCGAGACGGTTCCCGCCGGGAATGCCGAGGACGCCACCGCAGCAGTTGACGCCGCCCAGGCCGCCTTCGCAGAGTGGCGACGTACGCCCGCCGGGCAGCGCGCCGAACTGCTGCACGAGGTAGCGAACAAGCTCACCGCCACCGCCGAGGAGCTTGCGTTGTTGCTCACCCGCGAAGGCGGCAAACCGCTTGTCGAGAATCGCGACGAGATGGGGTGGTCTGCTGCGTGCTTCCACTACTACGCCGAGATGGGGCGCAACAGCCGGGGGCGCGTGATCCCCTCTGTTGAGTCGTCGCAGCTTAATCTGGTGTTGAAGGAGCCGTATGGCGTGATCGGCGCGATTGTCCCCTGGAACTATCCCATCCTGCTGATGGCGTGGAAGGTCGCGCCCGCGCTGGCGGCAGGCAATACCGTCGTGATCAAGCCATCCGAGATGACGCCGCTTTCCACACTTGCCCTTGCCGACATCTTCGCCGGGCTGCCAAACGGTGTGGTCAACATCCTGACGGGCTACGGACGCGAGGCCGGTGAGCCACTCGTGCGCGATCCGCGTGTGCGCGTGATCGCCTTCACCGGCAGCCTGGAGACCGGTCGCGCCATCGCGCGCACCGCCGCCGAGCAGATCAAGAAGCTGCATCTGGAGCTTGGCGGCAAAGATGCCTTCATTGTGGCTGAAGACGCCGACCTGAATGTGGCCGTGCCTGGCGTGGCCTGGGCAGCGTTGCTCAACACTGGGCAGGTCTGCACCTCCACTGAGCGGGTCTACGTGCATGAGAGCATCGCCCCGGCCTTCATCGAGCGCATCGTTGACTATACACGCAGCCTGCGCCTTGGCCCAGGCATTGAGCCAACCACCGATATTGGCCCGATGGTAGGCGCAAGCTATCGCGCGAAGGTGGAGGCGCATGTGGACGAGGCCCGTGCGCAGGGGGCGCGCATTCTGGCGGGCGGCCGGCGTCCGCCTGATCGCCCGCGCGGCTACTTCTACGAGCCAACCGTGCTGGTGGATGTCAACCATGCGATGCGCATCATGCGTGAAGAGACGTTTGGCCCGACAATCCCCATCATGACGTATCGCAGCTTCGACGAGGCGATCAATCTGGCGAACGATAGCCCCTTTGGCCTGGGCGCGAACCTCTACACCAGCGACGCGCGCAAGGTCAAGCAGTTCTATGAAGAGGCGCAGGCGGGTACGCTTTGGGTCAACGATCCGCTGACCGATAACGACGCAGGCCCCTTCGGTGGGATGAAGATGAGCGGGATGGGCCGCGAGCTTGGCGAGGAGGGCCTCGACGAGTTCCGCGAGACGAAGCACCTCCACTGGGACTTCGAAGGCGGCGCCAAGCCCTGGTGGTATCCCTACGGCAAATGATAAAAATTACCCCCTTCCCATCAATGGGAAGGGGGCCAGGGGGTTAGGTCAGCGCGGCAAGCTCCGCCAGCGAGCGAATGATGTAGTCGGGCTGGGCAGGCGCGTCGGCGGGCAGGCCCGTTCCACGTACATCCAGCCAGACTCCTGTGATGCCCAACTGCTGCGGCGCAGCGACCTCCCACTTCAGGTTGTCGCCCACCATCCACACATCCGCAGGCGCAAGGTCAAGCGTTTTCAGCGCATGCAGGTAGACTGCCGGATCGGGCTTGCCGACGCCAAACTCGCCCTCGATGATGATCGTCTCGAAGAATTGCGCCAGCTTGTGATACTCGATCTTGCGACGCTGCATCGCCGCGCCGCCGTTTGTGATCAGCGCCAGCCGCACGCCGTGCGCATGGAGTTTTTGCAGCGCCTCGATTGCCCCCGGCAAAGGCCGCGATCTCTCGTCGCGCATGTGTTGATAGGTCAGCGCCATCTCACGCGCCAAAGCCTCTCGCTTCGCCTCCGCCTTTTTCGTGTTCCGCGTGCGGGCGTAGGCGCCCACCCGGCGCAGCGCCTCCATCAGAATGATCGTGCGCGCAGCGGTCATATCAAGGCGGCCCTCACGGTGGCGCTCCGGGTCGCTCCAATACCAGTCGCTATACGTATGGAACGCCAGCAGCAAACGCTCGACGCTCACAGGCGCGATGCGTGCGATGTACCGCTCGCAGGTCATACGCCACGCCTCGGCGCGCCCCTCGGAGTCGGCCAGGATCGTGTCATCCATATCGATCAGCAGCGCAGTGGGCAATGCTGTTGGAACGCCACGCGCCGCGCTTGGAGATTGCGGCAGGGAAGAAGGAGTAGGAATGGCGGGAGCGGACACGGCGGGTAGCGTCGCTACCGCTACGGCGTGTGAGGGTGTTGCGTCGCCGGAAAAATCGGTGGTCATACGGTCTCCATAAAAAGAATAAATGCCTTCACTACACAGTATACTCCCTCAGAGCGTAGCTGGCTACACCTATGAGAGTTCTGGCCGATCAACTCGCCGGATTGTGAGCAATTACCCTCTTTCGCGTAGATGAGGCGCAAATGTGACCTACTCCACGAGAATACCCATTGCCACCTTGCGACACGTCGCATATACTTCCGATACCACCTACTCATAGGGCTTTTCGGGGCAAGCTATGCGCAGCAATCGCGCACAGCCAAGGAGGAATCATTATGCCTGTTCATCGGTCATCGAGGGCGTCAAATACGCTGGCCAGAGCGCCGCGCCTCCGGCATTCAACGACATCACCCGTTCGTTTCAGGCGTCAGTGGCTTGCGCTCAGGTCGCTGACATGCCTTGTGTTCGCGCTTGGCGCGCTACTGGGGCTTTTCGGCATGGCAAGCCTCTCGGTTCCTGTCGCGCAAGCAGCCTCGCAGCGTAGCGCCAGCCACCTCTCAGGCAATGGGCCTGCCATCAACTGGGATAGCAGCATGATCTACTCTGGGCAGAACAACGGCAACCCAGAGGGGCCGGTTGGCGAACAGTCGAAGGTCAATGGCGTTGGGTTCACCCCCGGCGCAACCGTGAATGTTGTGCTGGCCCCCGGCGATTCCAACGCCGATGCGTCGGTTTGTCAGAGCAGCGGCGATGTCACTATTGCAAACGATGTGGTGATTCAGAGTGACGGCACATTTGCGCTTGGCTTCACCTGGCCCAGCGACGCGAGTTCCGGGCAGTATAGCGTGTGCGCGCTCGATCCGTCAAACGGCAGTGTAGTCAGCAACCAGGATAGCGGCCCGTTCTCTGTGCTCAGCGCCAGTCCACCCGCCATTCAGCTTTCCTCAACACAACTCAACCCCGGCGGTAGCGTCACCATCACCGGCTCGAACTTTGTCCCGACACAGACGGTCAACGTGCTGATCGCCACCTGTCATAACTGTGGCGCGACGCCGCTCGTCATGACCACTACAAACTCCGACGCCTCGGGCAATTTCTCGGTGACGCTCAATCTCCCTAGCAATACATCGCCTGGGACATATGTGGCGACCGCCTTCACGCAAAACGGCGTCCTCGATGTTGGGCTCATCGGTGGGGCTGTCTCGCTGACGGTCAACGCGCCAGCCACCGCGACACCCAACCCGACGACGCCCGCGACAAACACCCCCCAGGCGGCGACGGCGACCACGCAGCCAACCACAGCCACGGGCGGCGGTTCGACGACGGGAACGAACACCACAGGAACAAACACTGGCGGCTCAGATACCACGCCTTATGTCATCGGGATTGTTGTCGCAGTGGTTGTGCTGCTCATCGCGCTGGCGGCAGGCCTCTACATGCTGATACGTCGTCGTGGCGCAGTCGGCCCAACCGGCGCTCGACGCGCCCCTCCGCCAGCCGTTGAAGGCGGCTCTGGCGGCTACGGGGCCTATGCCAATTATGGCAATTATGGCGCGCCGGTCTCGACCCCGTCTGGCTCTTACACACCTCCCGGTGGCTATACGCCCATCACAGGCACGGGAACCACAGGCGCGAATACCCCGCCCGATTGGCGTGTCTTGCCTACCTGGGATGGCTCACAAACGGCGGGCCTTCCTGGCGCTGGCGTCACGCCCACAACACCAGCCTCGCCAGCGGCGCCGCCGGTGGCGCCCAATTTCGGCGATGACGCACCCACCATCCCTGGGAGCTATTGATAGCCATCTGGTCAGACCGTTGCGCATGTTCGTATAATGGACGCAAGAGCGGGTCGGTGGACGCTTATGTCCGGGGAGAGCGATATGGAGCAACTGACAAACCTGGTGGTGGCCGAGGGCGAATTGACAAACATTGCGCGCACATTGGGCCGCCTGGCGCTCGATACAAACGCCGGGCATACCCTGCTGCTCGATAAAAGCGGCCAGTTGATTTCCGCCCAGGGATCAGGCCCCCAGCGCGATCTCATTGCGTTGGGGGCGTTGCTGGCGGGCGCGTTCTCGTCCTCGCGCCAGGTCGCCGAGATTCTTGGCGAACGCGACTTCCGCGCGATCTACCAGCAGGGAGCGTATGAAAGCATCTATACGCTGATGATCGGCGAGCAATGGCTATTGGTGGTCGTCTTCGATAAGCAGACACATGTGGGGCTGGTGAAGGTGCTGGCGCGCAAAGCCTCCGAGGAGCTTGAGCGTATCCTTCAGCGGGTGCGTCAGGGCAGCGCGCAGGCCAGAGAGCAGGTGGTCAGCGTGCAATTCCGCGATTCCGTCTCCAACACGATTGATCTGCTCTTCCAGGATTGACGCGAAGCATACAGGCGAAGCATACAGGCGAAGCAGACACGCGAGGCGGATATATGGCCCTGATCAACGTCGCGAACCGTGAGATACAATGCAAGATCGTCTACTATGGCACGGGCTTCTGTGGCAAAACGACGAACCTGCACTACATCTACGGGCATGCGCCCGCCAGGGCGCACGGAGCGATGCGCTCGATTGCTACCGAGAACGAGCGCACGCTCTTTTTCGACTTCCTGCCGATTGACCTGGGAACGGTTCATGGCTTTCGAGTTCAGTTCGCGCTCTATACCGTGCCGGGGCAGGTGCTCTATGAGCGCACGCGCGTCGCCGTGCTCAACGGCGTGGACGGCGTTGTCTTTGTCGCCGATTCCTCGCCGGAGAAACTCGAAGAGAACTTCCAGAACCTCATCGAGCTTGAGACGAACATGCGACGGATGGGCAAAGACCTCGGCTCGTTCCCGTTTGTGATGCAATGGAACAAGCGTGACCTGCCCAACGCCGTACCCGTGGCGACGCTCGACCGCTACCTCAACCGGCGGCATGTTCCGGCGTTTCCGGCCTGCGCCACCACTGGCGAGGGCGTCTTCGCCACACTCCGTGCGATCTGCAAAGCCGTCATGGCCGTGCTCTAAATCCAGGATGTTCATCACGCTGCGAAGTGGTTTATCCTGCCGCTTCCTCCATACCAAACGATACTCGCCTGCCCGTGGATCGCCACTACCACCGAGACGATGCCACCCCTGATCTGCGGCCCCACCTGCCGCCAGGAGGTCTGACCCGCCTGCCAGGCGTAAAACGTCGTGTGGTCGCCCGTCATCGCATGGCTGGTGGTTGACGTGAGGATCGAGCCGTCGTCAAGCAACCCCAGCAGGCCAGACATACCGCCACCATTTGGCGAGGCGGCTTTGCTGATGGTGGTCGTGGTTGGCGTAATACACCTGGCAAAGGAGGCGCATGGCTCTTCAGAGCGTGGCAGCGCCAAATACACACGTCGCGACAATCGCCACGACAAGAACGAGAATGATTGCTATACTCACCAGCCCCGAGACACGCCTGCGCGAAGTGGGCATGTCGCTCATGCCCCTCTGGGCGCCACCAGTGTTCTCCTCGCTCGATGTATCCTGGTTGTCTGCCATACCTTCTCTCCCTCTCCTCTGAGATTGCCGATCCGGCTCACCGGCGCCAGCGCCGTTCTCATGTTTTGCTACCCATCGGTAAAACGCTTGAAGCGGGAGAATTGCAACCGGAGCGCCATACAAAAGCCCCCTTCCCATAGATCCCATAGATTAGGAAGGGGGGTGGGGGATAGGTTTGTCCGCTAGGCGCTGATGGTGAAGTGGCTGATCACCCCATTGTACTGCACAAGGTAGATGGTATCTTTGGCATCATGTGGGATAACCACCACAGCGACAGCAGGATTTGGGAACAGGCGACTTACCTTCCGCAAGGATGTATCACCTGGACGCCAGGCGTAAAACTCACCCTGTCCCTGGCCAAAGTTAATAGGATTGACCTGATCTGCAATCAGCACTGAGCCATCGCTGAGTGTCCCTGCCAGATACAAATTGTTATAGTGAGCGGACAGGCCCTTCAGAGGAAGGCGTGTAAATGAGTGGCCATCGTCCTGCGAGACGATAAGCTCGTTGACCGTGGCAGGATTACCAGTTGGCGGACTCTCAGGCCAATCGATGTACAGCGTGCCATTTTCCGCTACCCTCATGCCGTACTCGGCGGTTTTAGTCAGGTCAGAGAAGGTGTACATCTTACCCCAACTGACGCCTGCATTGTCGCTCCGCCAGAGTGACAACACCAGGCCACTCATGTTTCCCCCACAGTTTCCGTTGAATGAAGCGAACCCTGGATACACAACGGCGTAGAGCGTGCTGCCGGTTGGCGTTGCGGCAAAGTCACAGATGCTGCCAGGTAATTTGGCATCAGCCACCTGCCAGCTTGCCCCGCCATCCGCGCTGGTCAGCAGGTGTTGGATGATATTATTGGTGTACCTGCTATTGAAGCCTAGCCCACCCAGCGCGTACAACCGAGAGCCTTGCGCCTGAATGGTTCCTATGTCTACTTGCGACGAGCTTTCAGCATTGCCAAGCCCTCCTCCATAGGGCAGATTGAGGACACTCCACGACTGACCACCATCCAAACTGTAAAAGCTTTGAAGACACGATGGGGCGGAAAGTTCGGTGAGTTGGGAATAACCGGTAGCTCCATCGGCGCGGTTTTCGCTGGCTGTGCCTGGCGGGCAATTTGTCCCGATAACGAGGGGGCTGTTTGTGACCATCGCGAACACATGGTTGGCGTCAAGCGGGCTGACGGCGACGGTGAACTGTGTCCCACTGCCCAGGATAGTGGGAGGCGTAGGCAGTTGCGTAAATGTTCGGCCGCCATCGTTCGACCGCAGAATGACGCCGGACTGTGGGTTCGAATAGTTGGCATACGTTGTAAGGTAGACGATCTGCGGGTCGCTTGGCGCGATCTCAAACCCACCCGGTTGGTTATACGGCGTCCTGACGCTCGTTGGCGCTGGTGGCTGAGTTGGTAGAGCAGTTGGCGCAACAGTTGGTGTCGCTTTCGCGGTGTGATGGGTAGTGGCCGCCGACGTGTTCTGCCGGGTGTGCAGCGCATAGGCCAGCGTGGCCGCCAGCAGCGCCACAATGACCAGCGCCACTGCGCCCGCCAGCCCCCCCGCGAAGCGTCTGCGTGCGGGATGTGGCGTCGCTGGTGGTGGGATAGTCTGTGTCGAAGACATACGATATAAACCTTTCGGCGAGTCAGCGCGTTGGGTCTCAACCGGCCGATTGGCTGGCAGCCCGACGCGCGAGTGCTCGGTGTATTCGGTAAGCGTGTGTGTATCATGGTGATTCAGCGCGTCTGGCGTCACCATGGCGTCCGTCGGGGACACTGCCGAAGATTGTGCACGCTCGCGATCCAGGCGTTGCTGCGCCCGCGAGACGAACGCGCCAGGGCTAGGCAGCGTTGGCTCGGCGCGCCGCCGCCATGCCGCGCCATCCGCCAGCAGGTGGCGATGCAATTGTTGCTCGGCAGGCGTGAGCGCATTCTGCTCCTCATCATGTGGCCATCCAGCCATCTAGCGCCTCCCTTCCGACTGCTGACGTTCGTGCGGGGAATCCGAAGCCAAACCTTCGCTACGCTCTTCAGGCCCGGCAAGCCGCTCGCGCAGCATGCCCAACGCGCGCTTGAGCCGTGTGCGCACGGTGGCCGGGGGCAGATCGAGCGCCGCGCCAACCGCAGTGGTGTCCATTCCTGCGTAGTAGCGCAGCAGCACGATCATCCGCAGGTCGTCGCCAAGCGTGTTGACGGCCCAGCGCAGGTCGAGCGCGTTCGAGTGGTCGCTTGCCCCAGGGTCATCCCCTGATGTGGCGACGTTGCCTGCTGCGCCCTCTTCGCTGAAGTCGTCGAGCGAGGTGGTCAACCGCTGGTGTGTGCCCAGCCGTCCGCGCCGCCAATCGCGGCAAACATTGACGGTGATGCGTAGCAGCCAGGCGCGCTCAGCAGCCGGGTCGCGCAGGGACGACCACGCCTGCCATGCCCGCACGATGGCCTCCTGCGCGGCGTCCTCGGCGTCGGCTGGCCCTACCAGCGCCGAAGCCACCCGTAGCATAGCCTCGCCGTGCTGGGGGAGCAACGCGACGAAGCTGGCATAGCGCGTGTCTTCATCGGGAGAGGGATTGTGGTCGGCTTCTCGCATCGTCCTCCCCGTTTCATCCAAAAACGACAGAGCATGCGACGTGTTCACGACTTGAATGAGTGATGGCGTCATGGCGGTGTCGCATGCCCTGTCGCGCCATCTGTCCTTATAGATGAAGCGAAGCGTGCGAAGTGTTCTGGGAAACGCTAGGGAGCCACTTGCCAATCGAGGTGGCTGTACTTCCCTCCATACCAGCCGAACGCTATAACCTTTTTCATGGCTCGATCAACCCTTCTGGGCAAACAGGGACACTGCTTTTCAGTTGAGACGAACGCAATGGTGGCTGCTTTCTTATTATATACCTTTGGAGTTCTCTCATGAGGAAAGGCGAACCATTCTCATGATAGGACACAACGCTTAGGTTGTTGCGCGCACGGCTGGCCTACAGTAAAATATGTTGGGCTTAGAGTGGTTGGCTCACGGCACAGCGCGTTGCACTGGCCGCGCTCGTGCGTCATAACGCATAGGTGGTGTACGCCCATCATCTGCGGCGAGGCGCTGTTTGCCATGCGCCGTGTGGTATCATACGCTTGCATACACCGGGTAGATGTACAGAAGTACCCATATGCTCTGAGGCCAGGTTGGATCAGAGGAGCAACATTGGCGTGGTGGAGGTTGTGTGAAGGTTCTCATCGCTGGAGGAGCAGGGTTTATTGGCTCCCATTTGTGTGCGCGTCTGCTGAACGAAGGGCACGACGTGGTCTGTGTGGACAATCTGCTGACGGGCGCTGAGCGCAACATCGCGCCGTTGCTCGATCATCCACAGTTCACCTTCGTGCGACACGATGTCATCCTACCGCTCGACGATCCGCGCGCACAGGACGCCGAGGCGATCTTCCAGCTTGCCAGCCCGGCCAGCCCGGTTGGCTACTGGAACTTCCCCTTCGAGACGATCCGGGTGAACACCGAGGGAACGATGCGCCTGCTGGAGCTTGCCGAACGGGCGAATGCGCGCTTCCTGATGGCCTCCACCTCCGAAGCCTACGGCGATCCGCTGGTGCATCCCCAGCGCGAGGACTACTGGGGCAACGTCAACCCGATTGGCGTACGCGCCTGCTACGACGAGAGCAAACGCCTCGGCGAGACGATCACTATCGAGTTTCAGCGGCGTCGCGGCGTTGACGCGCGTATCGTGCGCATCTTCAACACCTATGGCCCCAACAGCCAACTGCGCGACGGACGTATGATCCCCAACTTCATCACCCAGGCGTTGCAGAACCGGCCAATCAGCATCCACGGAACCGGCGCGCAAACGCGCAGCATCTGCTATGTGGACGACCTGGTGGACGGCCTGATCCGCGCGATGTTTACTCCCGGAACCACTGGCGAGGTGTATAATCTTGGCAATCCCGATGAAGAGAGCGTGCGTACCTGGGCTGAGTTGGTCATCTCGCTCTGTGGCTCGTCGTCACGCCTGGTGTTTGAGGCAAAGCGTGAGGACGACCCGGAACGCCGCAAGCCCGACATCGAGAAGGCGCGCACGCAGCTTGGCTGGATTCCCCAGGTGACGCCTGCGGCTGGTTTGGCGCGCACCATCACCTGGTTCCGCGCCGAGATGGAACGAGAGGGCACATGGCAGATCGCCGCTCCGGCCAGCCCGGCCAAAACGGACAATCAGAGCAGCAAGACCGAGGTCGGCAGACTCAACGGCGCACACCAGGAGCGTCAGGAACGCCCGGACGCGCCACGCCACGCGCCACAACTTCCCGCCGCAGAGGCGTCGCGCTAACTGGTGGGCTGAGCGCCAGGCTCTCCGCTGGCTTGCATACGCAGCGCGCGCTTGCCATAAGGCGCTGGCTGGCGGCGGAGTGGCCGTTGTTGGTGTTGTGCATTCTGCCGCTGGCCGTGGCCTTTGGCTCACTCTTCACCCTCACCATCCATGGCCTCCATGCCGGGCCGACCGATCTGCTGGTAGGCGCGCTAGCATTACTGGTGTTTGGGCGCCTGCTTGCGCGCTATCGTCCGCAGATTCGCGGCTACTTTTGGGGAACACTCTGGCAGCGTGATGGCCTGCGCGCAGGGCTTGCCGATCTGCGCGGCTGGCTGGCGCGCCTCTGGCGGCGCGAACCCCAGGCGCTCAGTCTCTTCCTTGCCCTTGCCGCCTATCTCTTCGTCATCGCGCTCTCGTTCACCGTCGCCGCCAGCCATTCGAGCGTCATCAAGGAAGTGTTGAAGTGGAGCGAGGTCATCGCTGCCGTCGCCCTTACGCTCATTGTGGCGCGAACCGAGCGACAGATACGCCTACTCGTTTGGGCAATGATTGTCGCTGGCGTCGCCGAGGCGCTGCTGGGCTGCGCGCAATGGGCGCTCTCGGCGGGCGCGCTTGGTCCGGGCGGCGCCAGCATCCGCGTCTTCGGCACGTTCAACCAGCCCAATCCCTACGGTGGCTATCTCAACTTTGCGCTTCCCCTTGCGCTGGCTCTCGTGCTCTTCGGGCGTGATGCGCGTGAACGCTGGGTAGCTGGCGCAGCAAGCGTCATTCTACTGATGGCGCAGGCGTTCGCCAACTCGCGTGGGGCGGAGCTTGGCCTGGTGGCAGCGGCTGTTGTCATCGTCGTGATCGGCCTGCATCGTGAGCGCCTGGCAGGGTTGATCGCGCTGATCGGCGCGCCGCTGCTGGCTATCGCCTGGTTTATCCATCTGATCCCGCGCCATCTTGAGAATGTGCTGCTCAACCAGGCGCGCATCAACGGCACAACGCTCGACTGCGCTCCCAACAGCGGCGTCAACGACGCCAACTTCTCGACAGTGGAACGGTTGGCGCATTGGGTCGCGGGGATACGTATGTTTCTGGCGCATCCCCTGCTGGGGGTGGGCGCGGGCAACTACAACGCCGCCTACTCCCACTACGCCATTCCCTGTTGGCCGGAGCCGCTCGGCCACGCGCACAACTACTACATCAACGCTGCCGCCGAGACGGGTATATTGGGGCTGCTTACCTTCCTGGCGCTGGTGGCCGCCACGCTCATTCTCGGCTGGCGCGCTACGCACCCCTCTTCTTCCCAACCCTCCATCTTTCTATCCCGTCATAGCCGCGCGCTAGCGATAGGACTTTTCGCCGTCATCGTGGCGCTGTGTATTCACAACCTCACAGACGACCTCTTCGTACATGCGATGGAGCTTCAGTTCGCGCTCTGCCTGGGGTGTTTGCTCACCCTGGCAAAGCCGCAAACTGCGCCACAAACGACGCAAGGGACAAACCTATCGACCGCCGCCGCAGCGCCTATCTCATCCGAGGAGCCAACTTCACAGATGCGCCCTGTGCGTTGAATGGAGAACGACCTCTGGCGCGAGATGGAGCGCACGGTCGGCTGTGCCAGCGCGAGTCCTCAAAGCATCCGACAGGCGAAGCAGCAAACACCATCAAACCTGACAAGAAAACAAAATGGCGCCCTTGCCAACGCTCATTTGTGGTATACTGACGCTCGTAAGATTGTGCTTCTGATAGAATGAAGCGCAATCACTTTCGAGTAGAATTGCATACCTGCTGTCCATGCGACAGCATGTGGCATTGTTGGGTCACGTCGCACGACGTGACGATGTTTCGCGCCCGCCGTCGCGTGGCGCGCGCGCCGCATCTCGCCACATATGTTGAGAGCGTCGCGTTAGGAAGGACATATATGCCATCAGGTACTCTTGATCCGACCAGCTGGATCCCCATTATGGCGCTCGTCTCATCTATTGGTTTGAGCGGCGTCGCGGGTTTGCGCGCCTGTCTGACACTCTTCGCGGTTGGGCTGGCTGCCGACATTAACCTCAACAACGGCCAAATCACGTTTGTGCCAGATGGAAAAGGGCCGCATCCCCTTTTGCCATTGAGCGGAAACTTCCATGTGCTTGGCTCTGAGCCATTGCTGATCCTGCTGGCGATTCTCTCCATCGCCGAGTTTGTGATTGACAAGGTGCCAGGGCTGGATCACATCAACGACATTATCCATACCGCTGTGCGGCCCATCGTTGGCGCCGTCATCATGGCGGGCACTGCAAACTCGCTGAGCCAAGCCGGAACCTGGGGGCCAGTGGTCGCCGCTGTCGTCGGCTTCCTGTTGGCGCTCTCGGTGCATGGCGCGAAGTCAGGCACACGACTTGCCTCCACGGCGACCACAGTTGGCGTGGGAAATCCGGTGCTGAGCGTTGGGGAAGACATACTGACGGTTGGCTCGATTGTGGTGTTGATCTTGCTGCCCATCGTGGGGCTGATCCTGGCGGTTGTCGCGGTGCTGCTGGCGTGGCGGCTCTTCTCGTGGATGTTTGGCCGCCGCAAGAAGATAGCGAAGAAAGTAGTGGCGCAGGATCCAGAGCTTGCCCCTGTCTTCCACGGTGGCTCTGTGCCGTTCGCTCCGCTGCCGTTCTTGTATGATCGCCCGGCTCCTGCCGGTTCCATCCGCGCATCCGGCCCGGTTGTGCCTCCCTATCGCCGCTAACCGCTAGCGACGAGTAGCGCATAGACAAAGATAATCCCCTCTTCAACATCTCCGAAGAGGGGATTTCTGTCTGGCTGATGATGATGCGCTCTCTACACCGCCAGATCACGCAGATAGATCGTCTGGCCGCGTCCGGCGCCCACTGAAACCAACACCAGCGGAATCTCAAGCAACTCTTCCAGGCGACGCAGGTAGCGGCGGGCAAGGTCGGGCAGATCTTGCCAGGTGGTCGCGTTGGCTGTCGAGGTCATCCAGCCGGGCCACTCCTCGTAGATTGGCTCACAGGCGGCAAGTTCGTCGGGCGTGGCAGGCGGCGCCGTGAGCGTACGGTCGCTCAGGCGATAGGCGGTACAAATCTTGATGGTCTCAAAGCTATCGAGCACATCCAGCTTCATGATGGCCAGGCTATCCAGCCCGTTCAGCCGCGAGACGAAGCGACCAACCACCGCGTCAAACCAGCCACAGCGACGGCGACGTCCGGTGGTGGTGCCAAACTCGTGGCCGACCCTGGTGAGTTGCTCGCCATCCTCATCGAAGAGTTCAGTGGGCATGGGGCCATTGCCGACGCGCGTAATGTACGCTTTGTAGACGCCAAGCACATGGTCTATGCTGCGAGGTGGCAGACCCGAACCGGTCGCCGCCGAACCGGCCACCGTCGAGGACGACGTGACAAACGGATACGTGCCAAAGTCAACGTCCAACAGCGAGCCTTGTGCGCCTTCCAAGAGAATTGACTTTCCTTGCGCCGCCGCCTGTTGCAGCATCTCCTGCGTGTCATTGATATGGGGGCGAAGCCGCTGAGCGTAGCCAACGTACTCCGTGTGAATCTCTTCGAGCGAGAGCGGCGGCTGACCGTAAATCTGGGTGATCATGCGGTTCTTTTGTTCCAACACCGAGGCGAGCTTGGCGCGAAACTGGTCAACATCCAGCAGGTCGGCCATGCGAATGCCCACCCGCGAATATTTGTCCACGTAGGCCGGGCCGATGCCGCGCTGCGCCGTGCCGATCTTCTCCATGCCACGGCTCTCGTCTTCGAGACGATCCAGCAGGAAGTGGTAGGGCATCACGACATGTGCGCGGTCGCTGATGGAAAGGCGCGAAAGGTCAACGTCAATCGCGCGGAGGCTTTCCATCTCGGCGAGCAAGCCTTTGGGGTCAACCACTACGCCGTTGCCAATCACACATTGCACTCCTGGATGCAGAATGCCCGACGGCACAAGGTGAAACGCGAACTCTTCGCCGCCATGCACCACCCGATGCCCGGCGTTGCCGCCGCCCTGGTAGCGCGCCACGAAGTCTACGTGGCTCGCCAGTTCGTCAATCACCTTGCCTTTGCCTTCGTCGCCCCATTGTGCGCCAATGATCGCCATCACGCTCATCCGCAGGTTGCCCTTTCCTCGCTACGCTTGCTCTGCCCTACGCGGCTCAGTGCGATTGAATATAATCTATCAACAGTTGGTCAGTCAATTGCTCGACGGGCGCCTGGTCATCGCTAAAGACGATGCCGCCCTTCTGCGCATGCCCCACCTGGGCGACCGGCAGAACCTCCTGCGCCACTTGGTTCAGCAATGAGCCGGGGGGAACTGTCGCCAGGTTGGCGCCCAATGTCGCCAGCGAGGTTGGGCGCATGCTTGCCATCACCTCGGTATTGAACGTATCGGGCACGTTAAAAGTAAATACGCTGGGGAAGACCGTCGCCATCGTATTCACAAACGCCTGCACCAGCCGGAAATCTGTTGCGGTGTGGCCGGTGTTCAGGCAGACGACGCCATCCGGCGCAAGATGTGCGCGAATCTCCTCAAAAAACTCCTTGGTGGTCAACTGGAAGGGAATATACGGCTGCTGGAAGGCGTCAATCGCCACCACATCGTAGGTATGTGTCGTCGTGCGTATAAACGTGCGGCCATCGGCAACGGTGACATGCAGTTGGGGTTCGTTCATCCCAAAATAGCGCCGCCCCACCGCGACAATCGCCGGATCGATCTCCACGCCGTCAATCTGCGCCTGGGGATACACAATGGAGTACTGCCGTGCAATGGTGCCGCCCGCCAGCCCAATGATCGCCACCCGCTTCACCTGCCCCACGTTGGGCGCGCGGTGCAGATACGGCGCGGCGAGGAAGTAATCCCAGTACCAGCCAGTCAACACCTGGTGGGGATTGTAGATGGAGTGGATCGCCTGCCCCTCGTTCAGGATCAGCTCGCGCGTGCCATCTGGCTGTTGCGTCACCTGGATGTAATTGTACAGTGATTCCTGCTCATAGATCAGCCCTGGCGTATATTTCAACGGCCCCAGCGGAAAGACCTGCGGCAGCAGCAACGGCCCAAGCAGGATAATTGTGGGAAACATCGCCACTACCCGCTCAGGAAGGCGCAATCCCCACAGTGAAACCACCAGCAGCGCCACGCAGCCCGCGAAAAGCGTCCGTCGGACGCCCCAATTGGGGATCAACACCAGCACGGGCAGAAACGCTCCGATGATGCTGCCAACCGTCGAGAGGGCATAGAGGTTGCCGGAGCTACGTCCCGCGTCGCCCACCTGCCGGATGCTCAGGCGGATGGCGAATGGTGAGACCATGCCAAGCAGCGTAGTGGGAACCAGAAAGAGCAAATTGACGGCCACCAGCGAGCCAATGAAGACGCCCGCGTTCACCTGCGCAATGCCTATCAGCGACCAGTTCAAGATGGGTTCGCTGATAAACGGGATGACGCCTGTGAAGACGGCGGCGGTAGCCACCAGCGCACAGAGCAGACGCGGATTGGGATAGCGGTCGGCGAGGCGCCCGCCAATCGCGTAGCCCAGCGAGAGATAGATTAGCGTGAAGCCGATCTGGTTGGCCCAGATGAACAGCGAGGTTCCGAAATACGGCGCCATCAGGCGTGGGCCACACATCTCAAGCCCCAGCGAGACCATGCCCCCCACAAACACCAGCGCCATCAGTGGCAGTTGGCTTCCGGCCCGGCGGGCGCTTCGTCCTGGCGTCGTGGTCATGCGCGCTGAAGGCGCCTGCCCGGCGTCGGTGGACACACTCTCAGGCGCGCCTGCCAGCGCTGCGTCATTGGGCGGCCGGTTCGCCGGTTGTCGTGAGCGTATACGCATGCTTCTCTCGTCTCCTGATCGGCTCTCTGCGAGCAGCTTGCCGGTTAAGCGTGTCGTCTGGCATGAGTTCACTGCGCCGTAGGCAGAAACTCAAAGCTATTGAGCATTGGTTGGAAGTATTCGATGTTCCCTGCCGCAAAGCGGTCGCTCGATGTCAGCAGATTGATGATAAAGGGTCGCCCCTGATAGACGGTCGCCAACACGACCACCTGAATGCACGTCCCGCTGGCGCAGGCGGCTGAAGTCGCTGTGGCCGACGGATTGGGCGAAGCGGTGGGATTGGCTGTGGCGCCCGGTGTGGCTGTGACGGTTGCTGTCGCGCCTGGCGTTGTGGAAGGCGCTACGCTTGGGGTGGGCGTCACTCCCACCAGCGAGACAAATGCGACGCCACACGTCCAGCGTACCTTGCCAATCGTGATCGGCGGCGTATAGGGCTCAGGGCAGCCAAGTTGGTGCGTCAGAATGAAGCCGCGCTGGGTAAGAATGTTGAACTCATAGGTGATCCAGTAGTTACTTTGCGCGCCATTGCTGTTCTGCGCAATAGAGGGGTCAGGCAGAATCACCTGCACCTCGTAGCCCAGTTCATTCGAGCCATCGGTAAACTCAATCCCGGACGATGGGGTGGACGCCACCCATCCGGTTGGGTATTGTATCAGAAAGCCATCGGCGTGATCGATATACAACTGAAAGCCCGGCTCTGCGGTGGGTGTGGGGAAGACTGTCGCGGTGGGTGAGGGCGTCGCCTGCGCGGTGGTTCTCTCTTGTTGATCGCCCGTTGGCTGGCGGGTGACATTGCTCAACGCCAACAGCAGCCCGCTCACCAGCAACGCGCTCACCAGAGCCAGCGTCAGCGCCAACGTTCCCGTGCGTGCGGAACGTTCATGGGGCGATGTGGCGCCACGCTGCGCCACACCAACAGGCGGCGTAGTCTCATCCGGCGTCGCGCGTATCGCTTCCGGCTCTGTAGGCGACTCCAACAAAGGATCGCCATGGTCGCCGAAGGGTTGATCATGCTGTCCATGCTGATCCTGCGCTTCAACCGGCTCGTGTGCGGCTGCCCCATCGGCTTGCTCATCTTGCTCATAGGGCTGCTCGTGCGCCGTCGGCGAGGTATCGGATCGCCTCTCCATGCCTCATCCCCTTGAATCTGTGCGCTTTGTCTTACACACTCTCTCGTCAGGGCGTGTTCCCCACAAGATACCCCCGCGCCATTATAGCGCATCCACGCAGATTTGACACGCGCCTGACGCTGGAACACGGCCCCTACGACGAGAGTCCCCAAGAGCAGGGGCTACGCATCGGGCATCACCTGGCGGGCTGGCGTCACTTTTTGCCGCTGTTGCGGCGCGTCGCAGGGCCGTCGCCGTTGAGCGGCGTTGAATGATCCGCGCCAGCGGAGCCTGCACGTTTACCGCTGGAGTTGGTTGGCGCGCTGGCAAGCCGAGCGCGCTGTGATGAAGGGGCGCTGGCGCTAGGCGCTCTGCGTGGCTGGCTGGCGGATGCAGGCTCAGTCGTATGGGGCGTCTCCTGGGCTTCAGCGGGTTCAGCGCCGTCGAGACTCTGGCGTGTTGGCGCGATGAGCGCCAGCCCGGATGAACCTGTTGTGTCCTCCGAAGCCGATGAAGCCTCAGACGGTTCAGAAGAAGGTGTGGATGGGGACGGCGGAGGGCGGAACAGTGGCGAGTTCGCCTGGAAGCGCGAATAGAACACATCAATTGTCGCGAAGGCCACCGAGACAATTGGCGCGGCGAAGAACGCTCCCCAGACGCCGCCAATCTTCGCGCCCACAAGCAACGCCGCAAAGAGAATCAGCGGTGGTACGCCCATCGTCGCGCTGAAAATGCGTGGCGCAAGCACCTGAAGCGCGATTTGTTGCGCCGCGATCAGCACAATCAGCAGAATAATCACTTTGAGGGCCACCTGATCGGATGGCGTTTGGAGCAAGACAAGCACGACAGGTGGAATCACAGCCAGATAGGGGCCGATCAGCGGCAGCAGCATCAAGATGCCCGCCAGCAACGCCACAAGCAAGCCGTTTGCCTGCCCCAACGCCATTAGTGTCACCCAGGTGAAGAGCGCATAGACCAGCCCAATGATCAATTGCGCGCGGAAGAACCCACCGAAAATCTGATCAACGTTGCGCTGAAAGAGCCGTATATCCGGCCTCCAACTGGGTGGCAATCGCAGCACCAGGCTTTCGATCAGCCGGTCTCCATCAAGCATCATGTAAAAGGAGAGGATGATGACCAGGAACGTATCGGCAAGGATGGTCAGAATCGAGGTCACCAGTTGGGTCGCCAGATTGAGACCCGTTTGGGCGAGGATGGTTGCGTCGTTTGGAAGCTGAGCGGTGATCTGGCTCACGAACTTATGCGCGTCGCTATTGGAAAGACCCATGCGCCTGAGCGTGACAAACACATTGCTCGCCAGCAAGTTCAGGTTCGCGGGTGAGAACGCTGCCGAGACTTCGAGCGCCAGCCGTTGCATCTGCCCGCCAATCACCGGTATGGTCAGCACGATCAACCCGGAGATGATGACCGCCAACGAGAGGTAGATCAGCGCGACCGCCAGCACACGCGGAACATGCCTCCGCTGCAAAAACTCCGAGATCGGCGCCAGAATAAACGAGACGATCCACGCGAGGAAGAACAACAGAATGATGTCGGCGAACAGCGTGACAAACGACCAGATCAACTGGAAGAGATAGATGGCCACTACCAGAATGATCAGGCTGAGCAGGATGCGTAGCGAACGATGGCGATCAAGCAGGTCTGAGATCATCGGGGTGGCTCCAGGGCATTCAAGCAGACGGGTGAGAGATACGCTCTATACGTTCTTCATACCTTCTTTAGACGCTGAAAGAGCGGCCAACGGTTCGCAGGCTCCGCAGAGTAGCGTGAATAGTCTGCCTGGCTAGACGCCTTGTGCATTGTACGTGGTAGGTGCGCTCAGGTGCGACGTACATGCCACGCAGTATATCACGGACGCTTGTGCAAAATGGTATAGTTATGGATAATGAGCGTGTGCGCCAAAGCAGGCGTAGAGGGATACAGGAGAGGCGACCATGGAGTTTTCACATTTGCTGGCGACCGACCCGGAAGTGGCGGCGATCATTGGGCGCGAAGAGCGGCGGCAATTCGAGGGCATCGAGCTGATCGCTTCGGAGAACTACGTCAGCGCCGCCGTCGCCGAGGCCGCCGCCTGTACCATGACGAATAAATACGCCGAGGGACTGCCGGGTAAACGCTACTACGGCGGCTGCGAGTTCGTGGATCAGGTGGAGACGCTTGCCATCGAGCGCGCCAAACGCCTCTTTGGCGCCGAACACGCCAATGTGCAGCCGCACGCGGGCGCACAGGCCAACGCCGCCGCCTACCTCGCGTTGCTTTCCCCTGGCGATACCGTGCTGGGGATGGCGCTCGATCAGGGCGGCCACCTTACCCACGGCAGCAAGGTCAATTTCTCAGGCAAGCTCTATAACTTCATCTCGTATGGTGTCCATCCCGACACCGAGATGGTTGACTACGAGCAGGTGGAGCGGCTGGCGCAGGAGCACAAACCCAAGCTGATCGTGACGGGCTTCTCGGCGTATCCTCGCAAGCTCGATTTCGCGCGCTTCCGCGAGATCGCCGATAGCGTGGGCGCGCTACTGATGGCCGACATCTCGCATGTGGCGGGCCTGGTCGTCGCCGGGTTGTACCCCAGTCCGATCCCCTACTGCCAGGTCGTGACCACCACCACGCACAAGACGCTACGCGGGCCGCGTGGCGCGCTGATCCTCTGCACAAGCGAACTTGCCCCGAAGATTGATAAGGCTGTCTTTCCCGGCACACAAGGTGGCCCGCTGATGCACATCATCGCGGCCAAAGCTGTCGCCTTTGGCGAGGCGCTTACCCCACAGTTCATCGCCTATCAGCAACAGGTGGCCGACAACGCCCAGGCGCTTGCCACCGCTTTGCAAAAGCAGGGCTTCCGGCTGGTCTCCGGCGGAACCGACAATCACCTGATGCTTGTGGATGTGCGCCCGCTTGGCGTCAACGGACGCGAGGCCGAGGCGGCGCTCGAAGCGGTTCACATCCACGTCAACAAGAACGCCATCCCCTTTGACCCTGAGCCGCCCGTGCGTACAAGTGGCGTGCGCCTGGGAACGCCCGCTGTGACGACACGCGGCTTTGGCGCTGTGGAGATGCGCGAGGTGGCCGATCTAATCCACAAGGCGATCACCCAACACGATGACGCCGAGGCTGTGGCGCGGATTGGCGCACAGGCGAAGGCGCTTGCCACACGCTTCCCGCTGCCTGGTGTCTTCCTGACGCCTGAGATCGCCCAGTCCGCCGAGCGCATCAAGCCGATTGTCGCGCCCACTGGCGCTGGCGCCGCAGTCTAGTAGAGGGCGATTCGCGATTCGGCAAAACGCCCATGATAGTGCGACACACTGGCGCGTTTTGTCGTATGATGTGCGAGAACAGTTTCTTTCAGAGCAAGAGGTAAGGCGCATGGACTCCCTTACTCCACCCGACCGGTAGCGTCTTTTTTCCCCAAGAGCGTCACAGCGCCCCCACACCTAACCCTCCCCCGCTCGGCGGGAGAGGGGAACTTCGGACACACAATTCGTAGCGCCGTTCTCTGTAGCCAACCTTCGCCTATCAGGATGACGTCGGCTATCCTTGCTGGGCTGCAAGAGACGGCCAGTGAGAACCCTGGCGCTACGGAAGTCCGCATCCATATCTCTACACTTGTCCACTCGCCTTCACTGGTGAAGGCGATACTGTAGCCTTCCCTGCCGAAGGCGCAACGAAAGGATCAGCCCTGCTATGAACGTCTATCGCGCGAACCAGATACGCAATGTCGCCTTGATCGCCCACGGTGGCTCCGGCAAAACATCGCTGGCCGATGTTGCCCTGTATGACACGGGCTCTGCGACACGCATCGGCAAGGTGGATGAAGGAACCTCGGTCTCCGACAGTGATCCCGATGAAATCAAACGACGGATGTCCATCAGCCTGACCCCGATCCCGCTGGAATGGCGCCAGACCAAGATCAATCTGCTGGATACGCCCGGCTACGCCGACTTCGTAGGTGAGGTGATGGCCGGATTACGTGTGGCCGACTCGGCGGTCGTGGTGGTATCCGCTGAAAAGAGCGTTGAGGTGGGTACGGAACTGGTCTGGCGCTACGCCGACGAACACGAGCTACCTCGCCTGATCTTCGTCAACAAGCTCGACCGCGAGAATACCAGCTACGACCGCACACTGGATGCGCTGCGTGCGAAGTTTGGCGCGAAGGTGGCTCCCCTTACCATCCCCATCGGCGAGCAGAGCGCGCTCAGCGGCGTGGTGGATGTCATCAGCGGGCAGGCGTACACCTTCAATGGCGCCAGCGTGACGAAGGGCGAGGCTCCGGCGAGTGTGGCCGAGGCGGCGAAACGCTATCGTGAGAGCCTGACAGAGGCCGCCGTTGAGGGCGACGACGACCTGATGATGAAGTTCCTCGAAGGCGAGGCGCTCAGCGACGACGAGTTGCGCGCCGCCATCAAGAAGAGCGTCGCGGCGAATCTGCTTGTGCCTGTGCTGGCAGGATCGCTTGCGAAAAATATCGGCGTGCAGCCCTTGCTCGACGCCATCGTGGACTATACTCCAAGCGCCGCCGAGCGTAGCGGCGACAGCGCCGAGAAGCCGGTTCAGGCGTTTGTCTTCAAGACCATCGTTGACCCGCAGAAGGGGACGTATAGCTACTTCCGGGTGTATAACGGCAGTGTGAAGTCCGATTCGCACCTGTACAACCTGGATACGAATACCGACGAGCGGCTGGGCCAGTTGTTGATGATGCGCGGGAAGACGCAGGAAGGTATTACCGAGGTGTCGGCTGGCGACATCGCCGCCGTGGTCAAACTCAGTAAGACACACACGGGCAATACGCTTGGCATACAGGGCGGCGAGAAGCTCGAACCCATCCACCTGCCCGATCCTTCGTTTACCGCCGTGGTGGCCCCCAAGACACAGAGCGACCTGGATAAGCTGAGCGTCGCGCTGACTCGACTGACCGAGGAGGACCCCTCTCTGCACGTCTCACGCGATCCTGAGACGGCGGATACATTGCTGGCCGGGGTTGGCGAGTCGCATATCGAGATTGCGCTTGAACGGATGCAGCGGCGCTTCGGCGTGGATGTCTTCAAGCGCGACCGCCGTGTGCCTTACCGCGAGACGATCCGCAAGAAGGCGCGCGCGGAGGGCCGCCACAAGAAGCAATCCGGCGGGCATGGGCAGTTCGGCGACGTCTGGCTGGAGGTTGAGCCGCTGGTGGGCAGCGACGAAAACTTCATCTTCGAGAATAAGATTGTCGGCGGTGTAGTGCCCAAGGAGTATGTGCCGGGCGTCGAAAAGGGTGTCGCGGAATCGCTGAAGGAAGGTTTCCTGGCGGGCTACCCAATGGTACACATTCGCGTGGCGCTGGTGGATGGCAAGTATCACGACGTGGACTCTTCCTCCCAGGCGTTTGAGATCGCGGCGCGGCTAGGCATGAAAGAGGTGGTGGCACAGGCGAATCCCACACTGCTTGAGCCGATCATGAATGTGACGATCCTCGTGCCTGAAGAAAACATGGGCGATGTGAACTCCAACCTCAACACAAAGCGCGCGCGCATCCTGGGGATGGAGTCGGCGGGCAATGGCTTGCAGCGCATCACGGCGCTCGTGCCGATGGCCGAGATGCTGCACTACGCGACCGACCTACGCTCCATCACGCAGGGGCGCGGATCCTTCAAGATGGAGTTGGCCTCGTATGAGGAGGTTCCGGCGCAGGTACAGCAGCAGATCATCGAGACGCACAAGAAAGAGCTGGCCGAGAAGGGGTAGCCCCCACCTCTGGCCCCTCCCCCGCTGCGGCGGGAGAGGGGAGTGAGCAGGCAGCAGAAAGCGGGCGCATAAAGCGCGCCGTGAGGCATCGCATGCGCCACGAAGGCCGCCTACGTGGCCTCATCTCAGGAAAAACTGCCGCCTGGCATGGCGCCTTGTATGCCAGGCGGTAGGCGTTAAAAAAGTAGCGCCGCGCTCCTGGGCGGCGTGTGATTCCCTATGTGGAAGAAGGGGTGTATGAAGATCATTTTCAGCAGAAAGGGGTTTGACTCAAAATATGGCGGTGGCGCAAGTCCTATCTTTCCATCTGGAGAATTGCTTACCCTCCCCATTCCAGAGCCATTTCCTGGCCGCCACTCGACACAATATAAGGACATATGCGCAAGTATGCAGGCAGGTGGCCTGTCTCTGGGAACCCTTGTTCATGATCTGACGAAAGGAAAAATAAAGCCAGAACGGTTTGCGCATCTCGATCCTGATTTGAATCCTTCAAGTATTCCCAGACCTGCCGACTGGCGACCTGTTTTTGGCCAAGAAGGAGCAGCGGAGACGCACCTTCAGAAGCACGATGTCGAGAAGGATGATGTATTTGTCTTCTATGGATGGTTCAGGAAGGTTGAACTGGTTTCGGGAACCTACCGCTATGTCAGTGGTGCGCTGGATCTCCACGTCATCTTTGGCTGGCTTCAAGTGGAGCAGCGTCTCTGCGTAGATAATCCTTCGGAAGGCACGATCCCAGAGTGGGCGCGTTATCATCCTCACTGTCAGGCGGCGCCGTATCATCCCAATTCTATGTATATCTCTACGAGCCGCCTCCAAATATCAGGGAGAGAGATTGGCCTACTCGGCGCGGGGGTGTTTCCTCGGTTTGACTCTAAATTGTGCTTAACAGCTTCGGGCCAATCAAGGAGAAGTATCTGGCGCTTGCCTTCCTGGTTTTCCCCGCGATCTTCTTGCCTCAGTTATCATAGCAAGATGTGCTGGTGGGATAGAGAGGGGGATACAGTCTTGTTACAAACAGCCAGTCCTGGTCAGGAGTTCGTCCTGGATTGTCAGGTGTATCCAGAAGCTATTGAGTGGCTTTACCACCTTTTCTCCTTGTCCGGTGCGACCCAACAGACGTAGGCCCTGCTGATCTGCTTCCGCCAGGCGCCATCCAAAGATTTGACACACGCCGCCAGAGACGGCGGTACGCACGCTGACGCTCATCCGGCGCCGAGATAGCTTGCTACCTCGTGGGCAAACCACTCGGCGAAGGTGGCGTAGGTGTCTTCTGCTTCGCGTTGTTCATGATCCCACAGCACAATATGGCGTTCACCATCGGGGCTTTGTCGTGCGTGATCAAAACACCAGGTCTCATAGGTATGAGCAAAGGGGATCAATTGGCGCTCATCCGAGCGGAAGATGTTTTCACCGCGCTCGCGATCCATGATGCGCTCATAGGCGTACACGCCCTGAAACGCCCGCCACTGAGCGGCGATCTCGTGATAGGGCTGGCAGTCCAGCCATTGATTGAGCAGAACTGCTTCCCACTTCGCGCGTGATGGGCCAGCGCCACAGATATACGCGCTTTGCAAGGCGTCCAGGTCGAGACCGTTCGTCACAGTAAGCAGCTTTGCGTAGCTTGGAGGGAGGCGTATATCCAACACATGCTCTGCGCGAACCAGATCACTGTCGCTGGCAGGCGGATACAGGCGCAACCGATCCCCTGCCATCTGCTGTAGCGCGCGAAGTATCTCCAATGTATCTTCCATAGGCGTCTTTTGCCTCAACGATACGCCACTTCCCATGCGTCCCAATTGCCTGGCCTACCGTACCCTACCGTATCACACCGTATCACACCGTAT
>JAJPIU010000052.1 GCA_021324535.1 Pseudomonadota bacterium | reverse complement strand
CGCGCCAGATGATCGGCGCAGGCATGGCGGCGCTGTGGGAGGCGGGCGAATGGCACGCCGCAGGCACAGCCACTGGCATGACGGCCATTGTCATCGACGGGCCAGCGATTGAACCGGCCATTCACCCAACCGACACTAATTCGCTCCAATGAGTCTGCTACGCCCTGAAAATAGGCCAATCGCAGCGCAATCGTGTTCAACGAGCCTGACGCTCTCGCATTGGCTGGCGTGGGCGCATGACTGGATGTGGAACGTCCCCCCAGGAATTCTCCTGGCCGGGCTGGGCTGCGCCTCGCTCGACGTTTCCACCTATCTGGCCGACTCACATCTGCCGCTGGCTCCGCTCTTGACAGCATGCGGCGTCATGCTGGCGCTGTTCTGCTCCATCGCGTTGTTCGTCGCCGCCACAAGGCAAACGCATCCCCACTGGCTGACTCGCCTGGCGCGTCCGCTGTTGCTGCCAATGCTGCTGTGGGCGCTCTGGACATCCAGCCAGATGGCGCATATCGTCTTCGTCAGTTGGCCGCGCAGACTCACCAGCGCCCAGAACTACGGCAGCGACGATATGTATTACAACCACTACAACGCGCTGCTGGTGTTACACGGGCAAAACCCCTACGTTGGGCAGCGCCTCACCGGCGTCGTCGGCTACTTCCATGTGATCGCCTATACGCCCATTGCGCGCGGCAAGTTTGCTACGCCCGGCCGACGTCCTACCCCTCATCAACTGCACCTGATCTATCTGCAATTTGCGGCCAGTCCTGAGACACCCCCGCCTGAGATCGATCCGCGTACGACACATAGCTATCCAGCGGGCGCGTTCCTGGTAGCGATTCCATTCGTCTGGGCGGGCGCGCCAAATATCGCCATCGGGCAGGTGTTGGCGCTACTGGCATTGTGGGGATGTCTCATCATGGCGGCGCCTGCGCGCTGGCGACTGCTGATAGCGTTGCTGGCGCTGACGATGATCAACGGGGCATTGCAGGTGGCGGGCGGCGACTTCGAGATGTGGGCGCTGGCCTTCACGCTGGGCGGCTGGCTCATGCGCGACCATCGTTGGGGATCAGCTGCGCTGATTGGGCTGGCCTGCGCCACAAAGCAAACCGCCTGGCTAGCGGCGCCGTTGTATCTGGTGTGGGTCTGGCGCTCCTATGGAGGGAAGGAGGCGGCGCAGCGAACGTTGATCGCGCTGGGCGCCTTCACGCTGATCAACCTGCCCTGGATCATCGCTTCACCAAACGCCTGGCTAACCAGCCTCTTTCTGCCGATCAGTCTGCCGCTTTTGCCCGATGGCAGCGGAATCATTGCGCTCTCCACGTCGGGCGCGCTGCCATACGCTCCGCGCTGGGTATACTCCGCGCTCGAAGCGTTCGTGTGGCTGGGGGCGCTGGGATGGTACTGGCGGGCATGGCGGCGTTTCCCTTACGCCGGGCTGGCGCTGGCCGCGTTGCCCTTGCTGTTCGCCTGGCGTAGCCCCGAACGCTATTTTGAGCTTCTGCCACTCGCGGGCCTGTTCGCTCTCGCGTTCACGCTCCGCCAGGCGCCCGAAGCGTCAGCCGACGACGCTCCGGACTATTCGAAGTTGCCTTCGTTGGCCTGACGCTGTTGCTGGGCATAGAGGTTTGTCCACGCCCAGGCGAGCCGTTCGTAGCATTCCTCATGGGTGCGTTTGCCGTTGGATGTTTCCCACGCCCACATGCTAATACGTTCGCCGCAAACTTCACACTTGAAGCGCCCCATGCTCAGGCGTTGCTTGCGGGTGGCATAGAAGCGGTTCATCGTGCGCGAATACGAGAGCAATGGCGCGCCGTGCTGCGTGATGGTGGACGAAATGTTCACCAGCGATTGCTCTGGCTGCAACATCAGGCCGCGCTCTTCGTCGGCGGGATACTCGCCCTCGTCGAATCCTTCGGTTGCGCCGTATACCTCGGCCATATCGTACCCATCGCCGTTGGCAGGGTAGCCCATCTGACCGGGCGCTTCATCATAGGCGCTATAGGCGCCATAGGCGCCATAGGCGCCATCATCTTCGCTATACTCGTCGTAGGCGCCGTAGGGGTTGGCGTCCTCTTGATCCCACTGTTGCTGCCATCGCTGATCGTTCCGCATGAGGAATGCGTCTCCTCTCAGTTGGCCTCTCTCGGTCGAAAGGGGCATCGAAGAACGGTTGATCGTACCGGGCGTTGCGGTATGTTGGAAGCCACGGCGCCCTGTTGTTTTGTCCACTATAGCATACTCTGTTTTGGCGCGCTACAGCGTTTGCGCGCTAAGAGTACCATTGGGTGAGGCAGCGCGCAGCACATTCCTTCATCTGCCCTCAAACCGCGCATTCGACGCAGATACGCCAACCACTTGCCTTGCACGATCATATGCCCACAGCAATATGCTTTCTTCAGAAGGAAAGGAGAACCCTATGACGCCACACTCGCCACCAGCGCAGCGGTTGATCGCCCCGCTCATCGCCCCCACTGGGCGTATCGCGCTGGCGTTGGGCAGCCGCACACGCTGGCGTGAGGCGTCTGGCTACCTCTTTGCTCCCATTGAGCTTCCAGGCGGCGAGCCTTTGCCCGACGAGACAGCCGGCATTGCGATTGCGCGGCTTGCGCGCCAGTGGTTTGGCTGCGACGCCACGCTGCTCCCCAGCCCGCAGATGTATGGCCCCTCGGCGAAGCATGCGATTGACCGGTTGACCCCAGCGCCCGACGATGAGCCAACGCCATTGCTCAGGCTGGAACGCATGGCCCCCAAAGAGCAAAATCAGAGTGAACCTGGCGTGACAACCGATCCAGTGCGACGGATGATCGTACAAGTCTATCTGGCGCAAGCGCGCAGCGAGCCAGCGCCGACATCAGAAACTGCTGGCCTCTGCTGGCTCACGCCCCATGCGCTGCGGCTGGCGATACGTGGCGCGCCGCTGGCCGACCTGCTGGCGCTGACGGAGCATGTCGTCTTGCACGACTCCCCCTCGCAGCCACTTACCCCAGATGAACGTGCCCGACTGATGATCTACATGCCGTCTGAGTATGGCGAACGCCACCTGCTACGCATCGAGGCGAAATACGGCGCGCGGGCATTGTGGCCTCCTCCCCCTTCCCCGAGCGGGAAGGGGGCAGGGGGTTAGGTCTGCCTAGCTCACAAGGATCGCCGGACGGACAACCGTTGTCCCGTCATCCAGCGTGATCTCCCAGGTTGGCCAATCGTGCGTCGCGGTGATGATCTGCGGGCCATCTTCCGTGAGAAGAATGGTATCCTCTGACTTCACGCCGCGCAGCGAGGGATTCCACGCGAAAGCCTGATGCGTTGCGATGGTTCTGGGATCATTGGGCGTGGCTAGCCGTTCGCGCGGCAGATAGGCGATGCTGCCGCCCTGGTGGTGTTCGTAGACTGCGTCGGGATAGCCAGCCTGCATATACGCCTCGCGCGCCAGTTCCCATTGTGCGCCAAGCGTGCGTCCGGCGTGTGTCGCGTGGATCAGCGTGGCGTCCACCCGCGCCACAGCGTGCGCCTTCTCTGCAAGCTCCTCTGGCAGCGATCCATAGTGAACCAGCCGCGTCGCCGCAGCGATCAACCCCTGCCAGCGGCAACACAGCACGAGCATGATGTATTGCTGAACGCGCTTGCCGGTGGGCAGCGGATGCCGATAGGCGGCGATACGCTCATCGCTGGCCACCAGATTCACGATTGCCCAGCCGCCATGCCTCCTGCACTCCGCATCCAGCCGCGCCGCGAGCTCATACTCCGTCATCCCTGGAGCCGCTATGCCAGCCACCGTTTGCAACGCCTCGGCGGTCATGCGCGCAACATGACGTAGGCGCGTCATCTCAGCAGGAAGCAGGGTGGAGCGTAGCTCGCTCAGGTCTTCGCTCAGGTCACGCCAACCGGCGCCAGAGTGAGCGGTATCGGAGCCAATCTGTTCCTGTGGCCCGGTAGTCAGCCGCGCGAGTTCGCCGCCGCGTCGTTCCCACGGCTCAACCACCAGCGTCAAGCCACGCTCCGGCAGATGCTCTTCCTGTTCGAGCCGGGGCGCCTCAACGCGGTCGGTGACAACGTAGGCGTGATCCTCGGTGATCACCAGCGATGACAATCCCACGTCGCTGCCCTGGTTGATCGCGTCGGTCGCGCCTGCGGTCAGCCAGGCGATGCTGGCGTTTTGCTCCAGCACAGCAGTACGCAGTTTGTTGTGAGCCATTCGCTCACGCAGCCGCGCCAGTTTGGCGCCTACCTCGGCCCGTCGTTCTTCGTTCTCGCTCATACTGCTATCTTTCGCTTTCTCGCTCAGGCTGCTACCAATTTCCCCGATGCTGAGTGTACAACACGCGCGACGTCGCCTGGCGGTACAGCATAGAACGGGGTATGCTTCATTTCGATGGGGCGGAGTTGCGCAAATAGGGGAACCGGGCAAACGCCTGCATGGCCTCGGTAAATGACTCAGGCTGATCGAGGTTGCAGAGATGGCCTGCGTTTGCAATGATGCGTAACTCACCGTGCTGGGCCGCCGCAAGCAATCGCGCCTCGCCCCGCCGATTGAGCTTATCATGTTCGCCATTGATGATCAGGCTTGGGCCGGGATACTTTTGCAAGAGCGGCTGGAATCGCTGGCGCGCAAGCTCGCTGTAGACCGCTGGCATGGCTTGAAAGAAAAATCCGGCGTTGAACTGAGGATCGGCTAGCGCCGGGGGATAGGTCTTGCGCACGGATTCGCGCTGCATCGCCTCGAGCCGCCTGGCGCCATAGAGCCGCGTCGAGATTGTGGCGTCGAGCGCAGAGAGAGCGCCAATCAGCCCGCGATACTCGATACAACAGCCGGAAAGCGCTAATCCGGCGCACCGCTCAGGGTAGCGCGCAGCGTAGGCCATCGCCACATAGCCACCGAGCGAGAGGCCAACTACCACGGCGCGCGCTCGGTGGCATATATCTAGCGCCTGCTCGATATGCTCGATGGCCGTGTTCAGGCGAAACGGTTCACCAGCCAGCGCGCCATGCCCCGGCAGATCAAGCGCCATGACATGGAACATCCCAGAGAGGCGCTCAACCTGTGGGCGCCACATGGCGCGTGTCCAGGCGGCGCCATGCAGGAAGACAAGCGTCGGCGCTTCGATGGGGCCGGTAGCGTCGAACCATGCGCGTGTATCCTCCATTGATCACTCCCTTTGCGACGATTTTCCGGTTTTGTCCGCCTGCCGCAGAATGCTCCTGAAACATAGGCCTCAACCACACTCACGCAGGCCCTCCATGACAGAAGATACAACACAGACAGGGAGCGATAACACAGATGGGCAAGCGATTCAATCCTGCGGCGCACCGCCCCAAAACGCAACGGCTACGTATCGGCGTGCGCGGCGCGGCTGGCACGCGCAAAAGCACCTTCGCGGCAAGCATGGCCGAGGCGGGGCTAGGCAAGCTCTGCTTCTTCGATACCGAACTGAAATCGTGCCACCTGCCCGGCTCAGACGGCGCGCGCTTCGACGCCTACGAACTGGCCGACCCCGAAGAACTGGGTGAGGCAATCCAATGGGCGCTGCACGAGCCTGAGGGCCAGGCGCAGGGCTATGGCTGCTATTGCCTGGATAGCTGGAACGGCTGGTTTGGCCCGATGTACGCTCAGTTCTTGCAGGCCAAACGCGAGAAGACCGGCGAACCCTACCCCGAACTGGACGGCGACGACCTTCAGCGGCTGCAAGTGGTCTGCGGCGAGATTCTTCGTCCGCTGTGTATTGACTCCAAAGCATGCGTGGTGATTACTGATACTATCGCTGGCAAGGGGCTCGAGGAGCAGGAAGACAACGAGGTGGGACGCATCGTGCCGATCAGCGCCAGCGGTCTCGAATACTTCGTTGACGTGCTGGTGGAGTCCGAACTGCGGCTCGACGCCGACGGCATTGGCGAGGTATGCGTCCATCGCGTGGTCAAGAGCAACACGCGCGCCTTCCCCATTGGCCTGACGCTCGAAAATCCCACCTTCCGCGACTACCTCAACCGGCTGAACGCGGGGAACATCGCCAACGTCGAGACGATCCGTGCAGAGGAACGTGCGCGCGACGAGGCGCCCGCGCTCACCATTGTCGCGCCCACCGAGCCGGACACACGCGAACAACTCGAGGCGTTGATCGAGAAGGTAATGCGGCTAGGCTACACGCGCGAGAATCTTGTGACGGTGGCGCGCCAGGCGTTTGGCAAATATATCCTGAGCGAGCTTTCCGCCGACGAACTCTTCATCCTGGATCAGCGGGTGGAGGCGGCTGCGCAGAAACGCCAGGCGACTGCCGCAGGCGCCCAACCGGCGAAGGCTGCCGCAGGCGCCGAACGCAAGCGTGGATGACCTCTTCCCCTGACCCGCTCCCCATCTATGGGGAGGGGAAATACGGTGTTGGCCGCGTCGGATAGGAAGCAATTGGCCTTTTCCTCACACGGGAGGGAAGATATGCGTTTCTCGTTACGCGCGCACAGTCTCCCTTCCCATCTATGGGAAGGGCAGGGGTTAGGTGAGCGCAAGGAGTGTGCTATCTATGGCTATCACAGATGTTTCCGGCCCCACGCCCTATGGGGAAGTCAATTTGCTGCTGCGGGCGATGCTTCCCGAACTGCGCCTTATCCTGGGCGAGCGGTTCGTGGGGATGTATCTCTATGCAAACAATGATTGACCATCATGCTATCTTATTGCGCCGCTCGTATGAGTCGAGCGCCTCGGCAAGTATGTCGGGCCGATCCGACATCAGGCCATCCACACCCCAATCGAGCAGGCGATCCATTGTCGCGCGGTCGTCCACCGTCCACACATGGACAGCTATCCCAAGGCGGTGCGCCGCCGCGATGCTTCCCGGCGAGACCACGCGAATCCCACGATGTACCTCAGGGACTTGCAGCGCATCATATGTTGGACGTAACCACCCCGGCAGACGCAGCAATGTTCCAATCAGCAGCAAGTTACGCACCTCTGGCGGGCTGGCAGCCGTCGCCACGCGCCCCTCTGTGATACGCCGAAACGCGGCTATCGTCTGCGGTTCGAAGCTCCCGACCAACACGCGATCCTCCGCTCCAGCTTCCTGAATCAGTTCCCAAAGCCGTGCGGAGCTGGTCGGCGTATCCTGCTTCAGGTCAATATTGACCCGCCGATCAGGGAACCGCTCGAACACCTTGCGCAATGTCGGGATGGTCACGCCCTTGCCGCGATAGGGATAGGTCTGTCCGCCATCGGGCGTGAAGCGATAGCCCGCGTCGAGGCGTTTCAGTTCGGCCAGCGTAAAGCCAGCGACCGCGCCGTGGCCATCGGTCGTGCGGTCTACCGTTGGATCATGGATCACCACCGTCTCGCCGTCACGCGTGGTATGCACGTCAAGTTCCAACACATCAGCGCCAAGCCGTACGCCGTTCTCATACGCCGCCAGCGTGTTTTCCGGCGCAAGCGCCGCCCCACCACGATGCGCGAAGAACAGCGGGCGCGTATGCGTGAGATAGGGGCGGCCTTGCTTTGTGGGAGGCGTCGGCTTGTCGTTGCTCATAGAAGCCATCCTGCGTGGAGCAAAGAAATCTCTGACAGACATAATAACGCCTGGCAAGCCTCAAGATCGAGGAGGGGGTATGCCAACCCGATCTACGCCGCCAGCCGTCTTGTCGGCCCAATGGCTTTCCATGCCAACCAGTGACGCATCCTGCCTTCCAAGAAAACATCTGTCAGGCAGCCCTCATCCCTCAGGCGAAGAATGAGGGCCGCATACTATGCCGCCAGCATGCTGAAGTAGAGGGATGAGGCGCCCGAGTGCCAGTCATTGTCCACGATGTACATGATCGAACCGGAGAGCATGCCACCAAGTGAACCACCGGCCTTATAGATGACGCGCGACCAGACGACTGCGCGTGTGTGGCGTACAATACCCTACATGATGCTACATGATACAGACATCGGCAGCAACAGAAGCGGAAACGGAGGCGCGCTATGCTGACACAGGCCATCAAGCGAATCGATCACATCGCGATCGTCGTGCGCGATATGGAGGCCGCGCTTGGCTTCTATCGTGACGTACTTGGCATTCACCCCTCGCGTGTGATTGACTTCCCGCGCGAGGGGGTAAAGATCGCGTTTTTGCCGCTGGGCGGCCCAGATGGCAGCGAGATTGAACTCCTCGAACCGACCGATCAGACGACGGGCGTCGCGCGCTTCCTGGCGCAGCGTGGCGGTGGCTTGCACCATATCTGCCTCGAAGTACCAGACATCATCCAGGCGCTGGCCGATCTGCGCGCCGCCGGAGCGATGCTGCTTGACGAAGCTCCGCGCCCTACTGCCGACGGGCTGGGTATCTTCCTGCATCCCAAAGGCACGCATGGAGTTTTACTTGAACTGATCCAACGAGAGACGAGGGTAAGCTGAGTTGGCGCCAAAGTTGCGCTTCTGCACACACCGTTGGTTCGCTTGCAATTTCTGACGCAGACGAATACCATGCTGGCTACGAGATCATGCGGATCCCGTAGATAGGGTCTGTCTGACTGCGATTGAGGCGGTGATACGGCGAGAACGCTGGGATTCTCGCTGACAGACCCATCACAAGAACAGGAGAGCGTACAGATGTCATTCGCCGCTATCCCAAACTTACAAATTATCCCGACAAGTGGTATCATGGATACCATCTTTCATCAAACCTCGCTCACTCTCAAGATTCTCGGCTTCCCCAAGGGTGGGTTCACGCTGAACCTGATTCAGCTCATCATCATCACCATCCTGGCGATTGCTGTCAACGCCATTGCTGAGCGGCTTACGTCCAAGAAGGCCGGTGGACTTTTCGCCGCCGTGCTGATCACCATCCTCGGTGTTTACCTGATTGAAGCATTCGTCACGCTGCCCTTCGACTTTGCCATCGAGGGGGTACGGATTATCGCTGCGCTGATCGGCGCTGTAATCATCGCCGTCTTCTACGTACTGATCCGTGGGCAAATGGGCAGCTCAAAGAAGGCGTAGGCGTCGCCATCTGGCGGCAGACACCGCGCAAGCCTGTAGTGGTATACTCGAAAGGGAAAGCCACCACGGGCTTTTTTGTGTGCTCCAATTCGAGAGCATAAGGAGATAGAAACGATGGCGGAGACGAGTGAGACAGCTGAAACGCCAGCGGAGCAGCCCAAAGCGCCCAAGCGTGTGCTGATCGTGATGGCGCATCCCGACGATGGCGAGTTTGGCTGTGGGGGCACGGTGGCGCGCTGGGCCGCCGAGGGGCGCGACATCTACTATTGCCTGGTGACTGATGGCCAGGTGGGCGACGCGGGCGACAAAGAGATCACCAGCGAGCAACTGACCGAGATACGCCACAAAGAGGCGCAGGCCGCCGCCGATGCGCTTGGCGTCAAACATCCGGTGATCTTCCTGCACTATATGGATTCCCGCCTCGAGCCGACGCTCGAAGTCCGGCGCGACATTGCTCGCGTGATTCGCCAGGTGAAGCCGGATGTGGTGATCTGCCAAGACCCGACGGTGCGCTGGAACGGCCAGGGCTACATCAATCATCCCGATCACCGCGCGGCAGGCGAGGCGACGCTTGCAGCGATCATGCCGGTCGCCAGCACGCGGCTCGCCTTCCCCGAACTGGGGGCGGAAGGGCTGCCTCCTCACAACGTCAAAGAGATTTATATCGCAGGCACGCAGTCGGCGGATCGCTGGGTGGACATCGGCGGCTATCTCGAAACGAAGGCCGCCGCGTTGCGCGCCCACAAGAGCCAGATTCACGACTGGGATCCCCTGCCGGAGATGACGGAATGGGCCAAAGCAACCGGCGAGGCGGCGCGCAAAGTGGGCCACGACATGCAATACGCCGAGGGCTACAAATATATCCGCCTCGAAGACGACTAACCAGGCATGAGAGAGTCCGCGAAGGCGGACTTTGTGGAGCCGCGTTGGCGCGGCTCCCTTAGGCGCGGTTTCAACCGCCCGCCACTCCGCCGCGCTCACATCTTGCGTAGATAATCGCGGATGCCCAGCGCGGCGGTTGCGCCCTCGCCCGCCGCGCTGGCAGCCTGCTTCGTGCTACCCAGGCGCACATCGCCAGCCGCGAAGACGCCCGGCATGCTGGTTTCGAGCGCAGGGCCGGTGATGATAAATCCCTGCTTGTCGCGCTTGATCTCGTCGGGAACCCATTCTGTGTTGGGCGTCAGCCCAATGAAGACAAAGACGCCTTTGGGATGAATCTCCTCCGTCTGGCCGCTCGTCTTGTCGCGAATGGTCACGCCACTCAGCTTGCCCTCACCCTCGAATGAGGCCACCTCCACATTACCCCGCACGCTGATCTGCTGGTTTTCCTTGACTTTATCCATCACCAGCTTGCTGGCGGTCAGTTCAGGCCCACGCGCCAGAATCGTCACATCCGAGGCGAAGCGCGCCAGGAAGAGGCTTTCTTCGCCTGCGCTGTTGCCAGCGCCAATCACAGCAACTGGCTGCCCCTTATAAAATGGGCCGTCGCAGGTGGCGCAGAAATGGATGCCCGCGCCAATCAGTTCGTCTTCGCCAGGAACACCCAACCGCTTGTAGGTTGAGCCAGTAGCGATCAATACAGCCCGTGCGCCATATTCCGCGCCGTCAGCGGTCGTTACATAGCGCGACTCATCCTCCGCGCGCAGACCCGTCACGCTCTGCGCCTGCAACAGTTCCACGCCAAAGCGTCGCGCCTGCTCAGCGAGCCGGTCGCCAAACTCGCCGCCTCCGATGCCATCGGGGAAACCTGGGAAGTTATCAAGCCGCTCGGTGACGCCCGCCTGCCCACCCAGCCCGCTCTGCTCTATCACCAGCGTATCAAATCCTTCGCGCGCGGCGTAGAGCGCGGTGGTCAGCCCGGCGGGGCCACCACCGACGATGATCAGATCGTAGTAGTTCATGCTGGCGCGCGTCTGCAAACCCAGCTTGGCTGCCAATTCGGCGTTGCTCGGCTCGACGAGGATGCTGCCATCTTCAAACAGGATAGTGGGGATGATGCGCTTGCCGTCGTTGAGCCGCTCGACAATCGCCTGCCCCTCGGCGTCCTGCTCGATGTCCACCCAGTGATAGTGTACTCGCTGCTCGCCCAGGAACTTCTTCGCCCGACGGCAATCCGTACACCATGAAGCGCCATACACGGTAAGCTGTGCGTCCGCCATATTCACTCTCCCCATCCATACTCTCTGTCGTGCTTGATCGCGCTTGATCGCGCTTCGCCAACAACACATAACGACACATAACGACACATATTGTCCTTTATACCCCACAACTTTACAGCCTGGCGCACGTAAGATGTTCTGCCGCTGATTACTAGGCTTGATGGCGCCCGAACGACGGCCTACAGGGCGGCTTGGCTCCCTGCCGACTGCATGATATGACCAGGCCAGTAGGCCAAATGGCGCGCAAGGTTGACGCCCTTCTTGGGGTACGGTATCATCATGTCGCCACGGGCTATACGCCCACCTGCAACACATACAACACATACAAGCCAGCGAACAGCTACCCAGCTCTACCCACTGGAGGATCAGGCGCTATGGGGAAATCATCGGAGTCGTCCAAGTCGTCCAAAACGCCTCAGTCTAAGGGCGCGTCGAAGCTGACGCTTTCCTCGATGCCGCGCGTTGGCGCCGCCGGGCGAGGCTTGATTCGCTCGCCGCATGAAGCCTGGGAAAATCAGGCAAGCCTCTATGTAGACGTGCCGGTTGACGACGAGGCGGATGAAGCGGATGAACGCGCCGACGATGGATATGATGACTATGATGAGGACGAAGACGAGCAGGAGGATGAGGACTACATAAACGGCCATACGCCACCCCGCCTGCGCGCAACCTCTGCGGCGCGCCCGTTGCAGTCGCAAAAAGCCCGCCTGATGACCGCCGCCGCGCTCGAACGGCTCGAACGCCAGGGGCGCGCGGCGCAAAGCTCACCCCGCAACAGTTCGCCACACAATAGCACGCCGCGTGGCGTCCGCCCCGACAGCAGCAATCCCCGCATGAGCAATCCACGGCTGGATGCGCTGAACGATTCAGGCAAACGGCGGGCGCTGGCGCCTGTAGCGGTGGCCACTCTGGCTCCTCTCTCCACAGAAAGCGTTCCCGACCTTCCAGCGTTTCGTCCGCCGCTGGCGCGTAGGCCGCGCCTGAACACCCAACGCATCATCGAAACAGCGCGCAGCCCGTGGTCGCTTACCCGCATCGCGCTGGCGATAACTGCGCTGATCGCCGCGCTGGCGTTTGGGCTGAGCCGCACTGGTGATCCAGGCCAGCCGTTGATGGCCGCCGGATATCAGTCCCAGGTCAGCTCACAGGCGAACGCGCCGCTGACCAGCCTTGTCAAACCCGAAACACAGGGCATGCGACCCGATCTCTACGATTCGCAGCAGCAATTCACCGACTGGTGGGACGCCGCCTGTAGCGCCGCCGTGCTCTCAGAAATCCTGACGGCCTATGGCGTGCCGCACGCCACGATTGGCAGAATGATTGACGAGCTTGGGCCGGACATCTCCCTGAACGGCGGTCTGATCAATATGGGAGGCTTTGAGCGTGTGGCGGCGCAGAATGGCCTACGCGCGGATGAGCATGATCACCTGACGTACAATCAGATGCTCTACATTACCAACACGCTTGGCCTGCCGCTCATCGTCAATGTGCGCATCTCCTATGGCTACTACCACTTCTTCGACGGCGGCCACTTCCTGGTGATGACCGGAGGAGACTCGGCGGGTCTGAGCATCGTAGACTCCTCGGAGTATTACATCCATTACCTCCCGCTGGATGTCTTCAATAGTATGTTCACCGGGCGCACCGTTGTCATTGTTCCAGTGCTCTATCACTACACCCTGCCCAACGACTAAGCCAGGAGGAGCGGCGCCATGCCAGCCGCGCCGAAGAACATCAGCGCTCATACAGCGCCAGACAACGCCCTCTCTGAGGCCGCCTCGCCAGACGTCCAGGTGTTGCTGGCGCTGGCGCGCGCACGGCTGGCGCGCGAACTCGAAAGCCTGCCGCCGTGGGGATCGCCCCTGCTACGGGCGCGCCTCTTTGCTGCGCCGACATCGCCAACTTCTGAGCATGGCTCCTCACATGGCGCGCTCGTCCACTTCATCCGGCGCGCCGTCGCCCTGGGCGATACCTCCTTTGCGCATGACCTTTTCACCCTCTTGCTCCAGCGCATCGAAGGGTTAAACCACCGCTGGGCCTATCGCACGCTAGCCAGTGGCATGGAAGATAGGCAAAGCGGCTATGAGGAGCTACGCCAGGAGCTTGCGCTTCGCCTGTGGGAACACATTGGGCGTGGCGACCATGAGGCATGGGAACTCTTTTTCCAGCGCGCGCTTACCTTTGAGCAGCGCCGCCTCGCCACACGCCTCTTTGATCGCATGGAGCGCATGGAGCGCATGCGACAGCCAACGTTGACGACAAACGCAGCGTCAGGCGGCAGCGTCAGGCGCTCAACCCTCAGACCCGCGCAATCTTTACAGGCATGGAACACATTTGAGCAGGCGCTTCAGCGGACGCCATCCCTCACGATAGCAGACCTTGCCGACCGGCGTGATATGTTCGCCGCAGCGGAACTGGCGGACTTGCGAAGCCACGTCGCGCTGCTGCCTATCCGCGAGCGCCAGGCGACGTTGCTGCGCTTCTGGTGCAGCGCCAGCGAGGAAGAGATCGCGCACGCGCTAGGCGGCGTGACCACGCGCACCGTGCGCAACCTGCTCACACGTGCCTATGCCCACCTGCGTCGCATGTATGCGCCTGAGGTAGATCCTCAGTCACAGCAACGCAATGGAGGCCAGCATGCGTAATCCGCCACCGGATGGTCGCCCTGATCCTGACGATCTCACAACTATACCAGACCTGACGCTGTTCGCGCTCACAGAAGAGATTCTAAGCGCCTGGCGCAGCGATCCCAACAGCGGACGCGCAATGCTGCTGGCCGCCATGCGCGCTTATCCAGAGCAGGACGACGCCTTGCTTGAATGGATAGCTCATGATCTGCACGACGACGCGCTCGATGCGCTGCTCGGCGCAGAGCAGACGCCGCAGCAAGAACAGCCACAAGTGAAGCGGGTCGCCGAGCAGCGTGCGCCTTATGGTGAAGAGGACATCAGAGAGAGACGTGAGACGGATGGAAAGTGATATACGCTCTCTTGCGCCGACGAACCAAAGGATGTTACACTTTATCATAGTGCGACATTGACGAACAGGGAAAAGTAGACGGCGGTCGAGCGGGCGTCAGGGAGTGAACTTACCCAACACAAAATGATACGCCCCGTCCATCGTATGGAAAGGGCGTATCACCGAAGCCGGATGATCGATCAGCCACTTTGGGCATCATGGTCTATCCGGCGATGTACGAGGCAGCCGGGAGCTACTCGGCTCACTCGGCTGCGCGGGGGTTGGCGGCCCCGCCCTGCGCCTCGTAGGAGCCGTCGTTGGACTTGCCGTGCGCGCGCTGGCCGCCAATGCGCCCGATGCGTGAGTAGTGTTCGACACCCAGGCGATTCTTGGTGGATTCCCCGCCGCGGCGCCCGATCTCCATATAGAACGTCGAACCGTGCCGCTCACGAACAGTTGACCCACCCTTGGAGCCAATGCGCGAATAGAACTCTTTTCCGTACTTGTCGCGCGCAGCGGCGCCGCCACGCTTGGCGGCCTCGGTACCGGGCCGTGGGCCGGGCTTGCGGCGCTGACGAACGCCTTCGGATGCTGGTTGTTGTGTGCGGTCTTCCGCCATGTGATTGTTCCTTTCTTGTAGCGCGCTTCATCGCACCTGCGCGCTCAGGGGAGATATGTATCGCCTCGCTTGGCTCTCCAAGCGACTGGTACACGCCCAATTGATGTAGCAAATCCGGTTGTTGAGGGCCGGAAGCAAACGACAGACGCCTAGAAGGCATCGGCGCCATGAGAGCGCCCAGTGATGTACTCTCCGATGTAGGGAGCTACGTTTGGCTGCTCTCCATGACTAAGCATACTTGATCGAAGATCAGAATGATCAGAAAAAGTGTTGCAAGTGTTGAAGATTAGCAGAAAATCTGAGAAATTCGAGGGGAAACCTGAAAAAATGATTAAGAAACACGCTGTTGGCAAGCATATTCACAGACAACGAGCTACAAAGTTCGCGCTCGAATCGTATCACAAATGAGGTCGGTTACTCATTCGTTGTCAGCGCAAACAGGAGGGCAGAGAGAGACTTATGGAACAACCGCTGAACCCCGGCGTGGAAGCCGCACACGAACGGTGGTTTGGCTCGCAAGCAGCGGCAGCCTACCTTGGCATACATCGATCTACGCTTTTTCATGCCATGCGGCGGGAACACCTGATACCCGACGGACATACTCCGGGTGGGTTCGCGCGATTTCGCCAATCCACACTTGAAGCCTTTCGTCGCCGCATCAGCGAGGAAGCCGCGACAGGCACAGGCCCTATCTATGCGCCAATCCATACCCTGGCGCAGCTTGCCCATGAAGTCAAAGATATGGCGCCGGTATGGGGCCAGCGCCATCACTTCCTGCTTGAAAAAGAGCTTCCCAATGAGGTCAAAGAAGTGTGCGAATCGGCCATTTCGGCGGTCAGCAAGCCTCCTGTGCAGGCGCGAAAACGCCTGCTCGCGTTACGCACCTTCGATCCCTACAACGCCTATGGATTGAAAACTGTCGCGCAGGCGGGTATTGATCCGAGCTTCTTCCGCGATTATATCATGTTACGCAGCCAACCCCAAACGCAGTTCGTTACCGACGAGACGCTTGCCTACGGCAAAGAAGCCTACTGCCCCAATACACAGCATGACCCGTCCCCGTTCAACGGTTCGCGGCAATTCATCGAGGCGCAGGGCATCGGCTCATATCTGGCGCTTCCCATCTCCAGCGGCGAACTGACGTTGGGCTTGTTGCTGCTGTTCGATAATGAGCCACGCGAGTTCAACCAGCACGAACGCGCCTTCCTCAAAGGGATCACCGATCAGGTGGCGCTCGCCATCAGCGCCTATGCGCGCGCCGTCCGCCTGGATACTTATGCCCAGGCAGGCCAGCAATTGACGCAGAGTGGCCTTGAAGCGCAGGCGCGCTTGAGAGGAATCACATGCGAGGCCGATCGCCTTCAGGCCCAGCGCGCCGCTATCGCGGAACTCCTGAAGGTCTTCAAGGCAGGCTCCAACGCAGACTGCGCCTATGTCTTGAACCTGCCAGGGATCGAGACGCCTGCGGATGTTTCTCCTGAGCTGAGTCGGCTCACCGCCTATGCCCTCAGCGAGAGCCAACCGGGCGAGAGGCGACCACAACTGGCTGCACGTTCACATGACTTTAGCCATAAATACAGCAAGGATGAGAAAGGGTTGTGTGTTGGTAAGTGGCAGACACATGGTCGCTACTATTCCGGGTTGGCGCTCGGCATCACCGTGCCGCCCGCGACGCCCGCCGCCGTAGGCGCTGCCTGGCGCTGCTTCACCTTGCCCGGCGCTGCGTCGGACGCCGCCTCGCTCACTCCTGTAACACCAGAAGACCACGCGCTACTGGTGTCACTGGCTGGCGCCTGCGCGCTGGTGATGGCGGCAATATAGGCAGTATAGGTGACAGAGTATAAGCAGGAGATCTCTACCCATGTTTCAGAGCGTGGAGATCACTTCAACAGGAATGTTGCGCCTGCGCGCTTCGGCAATAAAGAAGTCGGTAATATCATCCGGCCCACGTGATACACCATCCCAGATGGCAAGCGCCATCACCTGTGGCCGCGTTGCCGTTCTCGATTGGCTTGAGCGTCTGGCAAGCGTGGACGCCACATCAAACAGTTGCCGTGTGACCTGGCGATACTTTTCGTCATCGCTTTCAACACCGCTCTCCTTCGGGTCTTCCTGCCGAACAAACACTACTCCACCAGCTTCTTTCGTTTCAGCGTACACCTTGTCGAACAGCGATCCCCAATCTCCAGGGCGATCAGTTACCGAGGTGTCTCTGAACCGCTGAGGCTCAAACGGTAACACGATGCGCCTGCGTATACCCATTTTCCCCGCTTCTTCGAGCGCCAACAGATCGGCCCCCGCCGCCGCCGAGGCGACAAGCGCCGTAGGGCGGTATTTCTCCAGAAGCACACGAATCTCACTACGCACCCGCTCGATGCTTTGCAGCGGAAACCTGGGTTCTGTGGCGCCTTCCGCATCTACACGCCTGCCTGCCAACACGATAATCATACATTTCCCTTTTCTCATACAAACGCTACAACCCATACGTTGAAGCAACGGCGCGGGTCGCAAAAGTAGAGCATCAGGCGTAGCCATGCGTATGCCCGTAGCTATGTATCACAGAATACCAGCAAGTGTCGCTATTCGCAATGTGACGCGCAACGATCCTTTGACAAAGCAATAGGCGTGTGCGATACTCGATACATCTCACTGTACACTATGTGATTATCATACGGAAAGGTGGAGGCGCCCAATGCAAAATACCGGCGACCCATTCCTGGATCACTACCAAATGATCGTAGAAGACACAGCGCGACTCACAGATCGTCGCCAAACCGTGAACAACCTGTATCTGTCGGCCAACTCGCTGCTGCTGGGTGGGTTGGCGCTGTTCGTTCAGCAGACCGAGTTCAAAGGGTTCTCCACCATCTTCATCTCGGCCCTGCTCGTTTTTGTTGGCATATTTCTTTGCCGCGATTGGAGACGCCTGCTCAAAACGTATCGTGCGCTCATCAATCTTAGAATCGAGTTACTTCATACTGCTGAGCGTGGTTTCAAGGAGAAACCAGATCTTGCCAATCTTGTCCAGGTCTATCATGAAGAAGACCAACTGTTTAAGCCAGGGCAAGGAAAACCTATCTTTGGATTCTACGCCATTGAAAAAAACCTTCCGTGGTTGTTTATCTATATTTATTTGCTGATGCTCATTGGAACGATTGTGCTTCGTTTCCCTGAAATGAGTGGCCAGCTTGCGGCCTGGGGTATACACATCCCTGGTCTGTAACGTTTCGCATGCGTCAGTCGTTTCATCCGCATTTTCCCATGCGGCGGCATACCTGTTGCATTCCTGCCTGAACGCATAGCGCGCGACGCCAGCTTCCTCGCATAGGCGTTCACTCTATCTCCCTAGAGGGATCGCGCAGGGGAAGCTATATGCCGCTGGGAAAGGAGACTGGGTATGTGGGATGTCATTGCAGCAGTGGTAGGCCATTGCCGCGCCTGTGGCGCCGACCTCAGTTGCGAGACACGCCTGCGCGCCACCGAGGATTGGGCGGATCGCTACTATTACGATGAACGCATGCGCCGCAAGATTGATCGTGCAGTGGCTCGCCTGATTGCCGAGCGCCATGCGCGCGCCTGCCCTGCGGCTGGCAGCGCGCGTTACGCCGATGACAACGGCAGCGGCGCACAAAAAACGCCGAGGCGCAAAGCCTCGGCCTGAGCGATTTTTAACCGACCTGGCGATCAACTATGGCTGGCACTGCCATTCCCGCCACGAATACCCGTCACGGCTAAATATCTGGTACGCCGCGCGAATGTTCGCCTGGTAATCAAACGGCGAATATCCTGCATAGGAAGTCGTATCCCAGGTGCTTGGATAGAGTATCTGAAAGACACCTGAGGCATGGCTATTCCCGATGGGAAATGGGTTGACGGCGTTGGGATCGTAGTCCGACTCGCAATGCGAGACGTTCAGCGCCCCCTGCGCATAGGGGCCGAACACGCTGATGATATAGTTGATGATCACCCGTTGGCCGGGATTATAGCCGCCGCCTGGCGGCGCTGGAGTCGCTGTTGGAACGAGGGTGGGCGTTGGCGTAGGCACGATGGGAACCGCGTTGGCATAGGCGCGGAAGGTATTGCCGAAGACGGCGCTCTGGCCCAGCGGCGTAGCCAGCGTCAACACGCTTGCGACAAGCATGGCGCTGAGCATCGCTACAATGAATTGCGAGGTGAACGAACCACGCCGCCGGGGCACCACTCGTCCTAGCATCCTGGGGGCGCGCGCAGCTCCGCGAATCAGCAGCGCTGCCCCTTCGCCGTCTGCGTGTGCGATAGCCACCTGACGATCTGCTGCGCCTGGTGTCCGCATCAGCGCGCGTCCGCCAGCCTCGCCCGGCGCGCTCCCCTGGGTAGCCTCCGCCGTCTCGGCGGTTTGGCCCGCTGGCGCATTGGTCGAGCGCCGCGCACGCCTGAACCGCTGCTGCCCAGCCACCTCCAGCGCCAGCGCCGTATCATCGTGGTCGCCAAGAGGAGGCAACACGGTGGTAGATCGCGCCAGCGCCAGCGGGTCGCGCTGGTCGTCGGGCGCCTCATCGGGGAGGGCGCCCTGGCGTGGGCGACCGTGTGTTGAGCCTTTGGCAGCGCCTTGCGCCGGGCTGTTTGTTGTATTTGTCGTCCTGCGCATGCGTGAACCGTTTGTTGCGCCATTTGTTGCGCCAGAGGTCACGGGCGGCCAAAGGGAGCGCGCGTCCCAGCTACTCAATGTATCCTGCGGGTATGAAGGCTGCCCAGGTTGCCCGGAAACCGCCAGCAAGAAGCTCGACTCCTGCCCGCTTAGTGAAGCGGAGGTTCGTGTCTGCTGTTGGGACTGACGTTGCGTCTCCGAACCTGTCGCGTATTCAGGATGATCAAGATAGTCTTGTTGCTCGTCTGGTTGACCGTCGCGCATAGCTCTTCCTCGTCCATCCACCGCTCTCAACGTGTTCCAGTATGCCATCTCTGGCGACCGGAGGGCAACTCCCGGCGCGGATGATAGCCAGAAGGTACCCGCCGCCCCGCGCCGAGGCCCCGCGCTTGACCCTCCGCTATTTCACAATGCGCCTGACGGTATCCTGCGCCAGCGCCAAAGCCTCATAGATGTCAAACGGCTTGTGCAGAACCGGAATGTTATACCTGGTAAGCAACTGAGCGAAAGGGAGTCTCAGCGTATTAGGGGCTGCGGTCATGAGGATGAATCCATGCCTGCCGATCAACCTGGGGTCAGCCTCTATCTCATTCATGGCTTCCTCGCCGCCCATGCCGTTGGGCATCATCAAATCCAGGAAGACCACCATTGGCTTCAGGCTGGCGCGCAGAATGGCAAGCGCAGCTTTTCCTTCGCTGGCTTCGCTCACCTGAAAACCCGCCTCAGTAAACAATTCGCGCAGAGTAATACGAATGTCTTGGTCATCGTCTACGATCAATGCAAGGTAATCATCATCGTTTGGATCCTTCTCCGGTTGTCCAAATAGTCTTTTCAGCATGTCCCCATGAACCTCAGAACCTCACTCCAGGTGGGCTTGTTGGCTGACCCTGGCGCCGCTATCGTGCGCTTGTGCGTTATATGTGTTGGGATACGTGTCGAGATACGTGTCGAGATACGTATCTGATATGTGTCGGGCGATGAACAACAACATTCACCACCGCCGCACGCTGCATACCAATTCGTACAAACAGCCCATTTGCCCAACCGCGTGATGTTGCAGGCGCATTGGGTGTGATGAAAGGTGATCGACATGGAGCACATTCATGTCTGACCATATCCATCATGTCCACCTTGCTGGGCTACTCTATATTCACGACGTTCACCGTACACTTCGCTGACGCTGCTAGTACCATTTCAGTAGCGTCAGCCAGCCAGCACAAGACAAGAGAGGAAAGCGCGTTATGGCCTCGCGGCAGAGAGCTGATGTCTACGGAAACCGGCAAAGGAGATGGCCCGACCAGCAAGACGCCGTTGCATCGTCTGGCCGATCACCTATGCGCTCTTATCTATTCCATATGATCCCTACGGATATATCCTCACAGCGTCGTTGGGCGCGCGGTGGCCTCATCGGCACGTTCGTTACGCTTCTCCTGCTGGCGCTTGCAGGCTGTTCTCTTTTTTCCAGCGGCGGAGGGAGCACGTCCCAGAGCAGCACACTCAGTCTCAACCAGCTTTCCTGGTGCGATACACCTGTGGTGATCTTTCAGGATGGCGCATCGGGCAAAGTCGTTAACAACTGGAGCAGCGTCAAAGACCAGCTTGGCTTCACCTACTATCTGCCGCTCACCTTTCCGCGTGGCGCCTGCCTCGATCTAGTTGGTGGCTCGATCCACGATCCCATCTACGGCGGCCACCTGAGCATCACCTACGAACTGCCCAAGATTGGCGCGTTGAGCTTCTCGGAAGCGCCCAAGCACGGCGATATTGTGACCAGCCTGCAATGCCTGCCCAGCCCGGCGGATAGCAAGACCACTATCTGCACGGGGCCAATTGATCAGACCATCGTGACGCTGGCCGCGAAAGACTCCGCAGGCGATCTCAAGTCCATCTTTGCGAGCCTCAAACCCAATGTGGACTGGTATCCCCTGAACTCGCCCGCTGTCACTCCTGCGACCTAACCCCCTGCCCCCTGCCCCACACGGGAAGGGGGATGAAAAGTGTGGCTAGAGGGTGAGTTTGCCGAAGACAACACCGACGATCACCAGCACGGCGACTGTTACGACGATGATCGGCTCCCAGATGCTCCCTGTGCGGAAACGCCAGTGGCGATCCGGCGGAAAGCCAAAACGCGCCTTTGACGGCCAGAGCCAGGGCACGCCGCCCTCGGTGAGGCTATCGGCCACCAGATGCAGGAAGTAGCCGATCATCAGCCCGGCGAAGGCGATGCCTACCCCTGGCGCCAGAAAGCCTCCAGGGGCGATCCCAGAGCCAAGGTAGCTCGACGCGACCCGTAGCCCAAGGTGATAGAGCGCCAGCCCCAGCCCATACTGTATGGCCCACACCAACGCGCCAACGATGATCAGCCCCGCCAGGCTGTGAAAGAACTTTCGGTGCCCAGCGAGATGCTGAATCTCTTTGCTCACCGGCCCCAGCCGCTTGCCAAGTGTGCTGCGGGCGTTGTCTATATCAGGCGTGAGCGCGCCCAGCGCTGCAAATCCATAGTAGATCACCTTCTCGGCGATCACATCGGGCGTATAGGGGCCAGCCAGGGTAAGCGCCTGCCCGGCGGGGTGCGTTGGCAATAGACTGTTGATCACCACAGCCCCCGCCAGCCCAAACACCACATGAGACGGTCCGCGCACAGAAGCTCCTTTCATACGCGCCAGTGTTGCCATTGTAGGCCATCGTATGAGCTGGCGCGCCACACAGCGATTCTCTTCGTCTCGCCGTGAGATGGTGACGAGGAATAGTATACCGCATGCCGTGCGCCAGGCGTCGGCGCTGGGACTGCCAGCAAACCTATTTATGCTCTGTGCGTTCGCGGTCTACGGCGAGGTCGAGCGCAAGAACGCTAGCCAGCTACGGCGCATCACCGGCGGATACGCAGCGATGTGGATGAGGATTGAAGGCGTCTCAGAGGAATTTTGATTATTTGATGGTGTATCCATGAACATAACTGTTATTGGTATATTCATAAATGCTGACATTGGAAAATGTATTCAGGTGGAAGCCTAGCGAAGCGGCGAGCTCTTGAGGGCCTGCCATGAAAATGTGGAAATGATTGACTCCTGATAAACCCTTCAGGCGTATCATTTCATCTCTGATCTGGCGCACCATTGCGACCTCTTCTTCAGGCGAAGCAACTGCCATAGGGCCGACTCCATGTACAGAGGTAAAAACTAAATGATGGCACTGATCAGGCAGCGGGAGAGAGGAGCGCGCGCGAGTAAGGGCGCTCTTCGTAGGTTGCTTGAGAGGACACTCAATGATTGCTGTAGAGCTATCCGCTGGTGTGTATTCTATTTTCAAGGGAGTTTCTGTGCTGGCGTCAACTGTCAAAGGATCAACAGTCCAGTTACTAACTCCTTCGCGCTCAAACAAGAACCTAAGGTTAGCCGTTTGTCGTACAGCATAACCAATAGCTAGGGCTGCTGACAAGCGGGTTTGTAACGTAGCATGAACCGTTTTGATATTGTGGTTGCTCAGCAAATGCTTCACATCCCTTAAACCAGGCAACAGCAGAGCATCCCAAACCTCTTCATTGGGATAGTCGTAATTGCCTTCTGTTCCATAAAACTGCTCCCAATCTAAAGTCAAGTCAGGCCCAAAAGGAGGTAAGTTTGGCGCTCTTTCAAATGTCTGGAAATGAATCCACGGCTCATAGGTAGCCAGGTCAACTTCCGCCTTTTCCAGACGCCTTAAACGCCTTGCCCATACTGTCCTCAGTGTTTTTTTTGCAATCTCTTCATCTGAAATCTCAGATAGTGGGCCATTGAACTCACCAATAAAATTATAGGCATTCTTCTCGCAAAACCTTTTAACGAGTGGTGGCTTAATGCCTTCGCGAAAGATTGGTATGATCTTGAAATCCGGTTCACCAACTTGGCGAGTTACGGCGGTGGGTATTTCGACGTCCCAAATAAACCCTCTCTTTAAGGTGTTTTTTGTGATATAGAGCATCAGCCCATCACATTGGCGAATCGCGCTTCTGATTTCTGTTTCGGTATGAGAACCGTACTCCAAGTCTTCAACATCTATCCATGTTTGAATGCCATGTGCAAGTAAGTGTTTTCGCAAGTTTTGGACAGGTGTGCGATCTACTCTCTTGTAGCTCATAAAGACATTCGCAGACTTGGGGAAACGCAAGCCGACGCCAACCGTTGTCGCATGCTGCTCTGCCATCGTGATCACTCGCTTTCTGCACTATCATTGCTTGGCTTTACGCTTACTTACCGAAACACGCCATACCCCGAACTCGTCTTCCCACCGATGCCCTCGCTTGCCAACGCATCGCCTAACCACTTGGCGGCTTGCCCGGCGTCACCTTCGTTGCCCAAAGCTCCAGGGCGCGGCGCGACGGCAAAGTGAAAGGTTGAATTCTTCACCGTCAGGAAGAAGATCGGACGTGGGCTTTGATCATCGCTGGGCGGGTCGCTTCCCTGATAGTAGTTGGGATAGTGGGGGTTCATGATGTCCAGATCAAGGGTCAAATTCTCACCTGGGATGGCGTCGAAGAAGATCACCGTCCCGCTGCCTGTTTTCTCCCCGAAGATACGGCTCATATCTTTCAGAGGCACATTCATATGTGTGGCATACGCGCAGGTCATGCCCTTCAGCGCGCTGCCTGGCAGATAGGGCAGCCCATAGACATGGTGCAGCGTCATGTCGGTCTCCAGCGGGCTAGGGCCACCCAGCCCGACGATCACTCGCCCGGTGGATGTTCGCTCGAAAAGTGTCGGTGGCTCACTCTTTTCCGTTGCGCCATATGCCTTGACCATCGTTTCCCAGCGAATATGCCAATACTTCTGTATACAGGCTATTAGAGAATCTTCGTCTTTCAATTGTTGAGTAATGTAATTCGCTACATCACTTAACCATCTCCGCCTGCTGTCATCCCCCTTGTGTACTTCCTGCGGGAGAAAGGCGTGAAGCAGCTGCCTGAGGTTTTGACAACCTGTTAGCACACTGAGGTAACGTTGGCTATGTGCAGGAACCAGGAAGGTTTTCCCCGAAACGTCGATCCGGAGATTTTGTTGCTGAGCAGTAGGCGCTGCCGCTGAGTGTTGTGATTGTCTCTGACCCATGTGCTATACATCCTCTCTGCTGTTCTCCGGTTCTTCCAATGCGCCCTCGGCGAAACGCTTGAGCCACACAAGGATTGCCAGTGCCTCGCTTCTCGCTTGGCGGTATTGCGCTAGCGGCATAGTTCCTATCTGCGATGCAAGAGCATTCGCATCATTTCCGATGATGATACCTTTCTTTACCAACCAGCCGGCAACATGCTGGAGAAGCAAAGCGTAGGAATCGCCCTGGTTTTTCTCACTCCGCTTCGCATACAGAAACGCCAACGCTGGCCCTAGACCATTCGCCAGAACCATCGGGCCAAAGCCGCGAACACGAGAGCGGTAATCTTTTTCAATCTGACGCTTACCGTCTTGTTCACCTTGCTGTTTTGAGACGGCTTTTACTGACTGAATATAATCCCACGCATACGCCGCGCGTTCCTGCTCCAGCGAGTGTCGCCTGCCTACGCCGTGATCTGTTGTTGTCATCGCCCAATCCCTCCATTCGCTGACTCATCCCACATCTGCGCGGCCACCTGGCCGTAGCCCACCGTCTCGTCGCCGCCAAGTTGGATGTAGCGATTATCGCTAAAGAGGGATTTCACTGCGCCGATAACCTCTTGGCCTGTGCTCGGTTT
>JAJPIU010000194.1 GCA_021324535.1 Pseudomonadota bacterium | reverse complement strand
GATTGACGAGCTTCTTCGCCAGGGGATAGAATGCAGCGATGAGCAAAACCCCAAATATACTGCTGCAAATACTACGAATAAAGCATGCCTGCCAGATATGAGAGAAAGACACGCTATGAGCAATGAGATGTCCAACATGCCGCCAGCAGGGAACGCTGGGGGAACACTTGCCAAAGGGAATATCGTTGCGCCATTTACGGCCCAACCGGAGGCGGTGCGGCTGACAGTGGAGGCGGCGCGCCTGGAATATGGCTATCAGGTCAACCCGGCGTTCGCTACGGAAATCTCCCTGATCGAGCCGTTGCCTCACCAGCGCATTGCCGTGTATGAGCGGATGCTGACGCAAAGCCGCTTGCGCTTCCTGTTGGCTGACGACGCTGGCGCTGGTAAGACCATCATGACGGGCTTGTATGTGCGCGAGATGCTGGCGCGGCGGCTGATCCGGCGCGTGCTGATCGTGCCGCCCGCCGGGCTGGTGGGCAACTGGCGACGTGAGCTTGAAACGCTCTTTAGCCTGCCGTTCCAGATCCTCAGCGGATCGCAGGCGCGCATTGGCAATCCGTTCCTGGGGCCGGAAAGCGATCTGGCTATTGTGAGCGTGGACACGTTGGCGGGCGACCGAATGTTTGGCCTATTGCAAGATGAGCGTGTAGCGCCGTATGACCTGGTGGTGTTCGACGAGGCGCACAAGCTGAGCGCCGACCGCGAGCAAGACCTGAGCCTACGCAAGACCGATCGCTATCGCCTGGCCGAGGCGCTGGCGGGCGTACCCATCGAGCAGCCGCGCTGGCGGCTTGGCTGGAATGCGCAACATCTGCTCCTGCTGACCGCGACGCCACACATGGGCAAAGACTTTCCCTACTATTGTCTCTGGCGTCTGCTGGAGCCTGAGGCGCTCTCGACCATTGTCGCCTTCAACAACTATCCCCCAACGGCGCGTAAGGAGCATTTTCTGCGGCGCACCAAAGAAGAGATGGTCTACTTCGATGGAAGGCCCATCTATCCACAACGGCAGTGCGACACGCTGAGCTATGATCTTTCGGCGGGCGAGCAAGAACTCTATGATGCGACGACTGCCTATCTGCAAAACTTTTACACGGCGTACTCTGCCAGCGGCGCGCTCAATCGCTCGGCGGCGCGGTTGACGATGAGCGTTTTTCAGCGGCGGCTGGCAAGCTCCACCTATGCGCTGATGCGGTCGTTTGAGCGGCGGCTGGCGCGCCTGAACCAGCTTATCGCCGACCTCGAAGCGGGCAAACTCAATGAGGCGCAGCTACGGCACGAAGAAGATGAGGCGGCGCAACGTGTCGCGCACATCGGTGATCCCTTTGAGGAGAGCACCGCCGACGAAGAACGCGCGGTGGATGGGCGCGAAGAACATGAGATCGCCGAAGAGCAATCGTTTGGGTTTGTCGCGGCGCGCACGCTGGCGGAGCTACTGGTAGAGCGCGAGCAAGCGCAGGCGCTGGTGGCGCTGGCTCAGCGTGTCTATGTCGCTGGTGATGAGTCCAAGTTTCTCAAGCTGCGCGAGGCGCTGCGTGACCCAGCCTATGCGCAGGAGAAGTTCATCATCTTTACCGAGCACCGCGATACGCTCGACTTTTTGATGGGACGCTTGAATGGGTTAGGCTTTGCCGCTGAGATCGCGCATATTCACGGCGGCATGGACTATGAGGAACGTGAGCGGCAGGTGGCGCACTTCCGTAAGCCGCTCGACGAGGGAGGCGCGCGCTACCTGCTGGCAACCGACGCGGCAGGTGAGGGGATCAACCTACAATTTTGCTGGCTGATGGTGAACTACGACATCCCCTGGAATCCGGCGCGGCTCGAGCAGCGCATGGGGCGCATCCACCGCTTTGGCCAGCAGCATGATCCGGTCATCATCACCAATCTTGTGGCGGGCAAGACGCGCGAAGGCCGCGTGATGAAAACACTGCTCGAAAAGATGGAGCGCATCCGTCGCGAAATGGGGACCGATAAGGTCTTCGATGTGATTGGCCGCCTCTTCGAGGGGGCGTCTCTGCGGCAGTACATCGAAGAGGCGACCACCGAGCAAGGCGCCGAGGCAGCCGTACACAGCCTGGTGGGGACGCTGACCAAAGAGCAGGTGGAGGCGTTGCGTCTCCGTGAGGAACGCCTGTATGGCGATGGCGGCGAGGTGAAGCGCGAGCTGCCCCGTTTGCGGGTGAGCATCGAAGAGGAGACCTACCGCCATCTGATGCCGGGCTATGTGCGCCACTTTGTGGAGCAGGTGGCGCCACGGCTTGAGCTTGAGATCATAGGCGATCTCAACAGCACATTTAGCTTGCGCCCTGCCGCGCCGGACACACCCAATCCGCTGAGCGCGGCGCTGAAACGTTATCGCCCAGAGCAACAGGCCGCGCTGACCATCATGCGGCCCACCGATAAAGAGTCGGTGATCTTCCTGCATCCAGGCGAGCCGGTCTTCGAGGCGTTACGCTCACTCGCGTTGGATCGCTTTGGCGCGCAGGCGTTGGCGGGCGCCACCCTCTCCGATCCGACGGCGGCGCAGCCCTATGTCTTCCATGTGGCGCTGGCGCGGGTGCTACGCCGTGGCGACGCCACCCTCCGCGCGCTGGCTCGTGAGGAGACCATAGAGTATCGCTTGATCGGCTTGCGCCAGGAGTCTACGGGCATGGTGACGTTGGCGCCTGTCGAAAGCCTGCTGTTGTTGCGCGATGGCCCAGGCATGGTGGCGGACGCTCTACCCTTCGTTGCCGACAACGAGGCGGCGCAACAGCGTGCGTTGACGTTTGCGCAGGCGACGGTTGCGCGTGAGCGTGCGGATGCGCACCGCCAACGCCTGTTGGCCACCCTGCCGGAGCGCGAACGCTTCATCCGCCAGGCGTATCGCTTCCAGGAGGCGGAACTCTCGGAGGCGCGCGCTCGTGTGGGGAAGCAGGCGCGCGAGGGCGACACACACGCCAAAGGCGAACTGACGCGCATCAAGGAGCGCCAGGCCAGCCTGGACGCGCGCCGCGATGAGGCGCTGGCGACGCTGAGCCGCGAGATAGAGTTGATCGAGCCAGGCGAAGTAATCCTGTTGGCGCAGGCGGTGGCGCTGCCATCGCGCGAACCCGACGACCAACGCCAGCAGGACGCCGAGGTGGAGGCCATCGCGATGCGGGTGGCGCGGGCGTATGAGGAAGCAATGGGCGCAACCGTGCACGACGTTTCCACACCCCCACTGGCGCGAGCGGCCGGTCTGGCGGATCGTCCCGGCTTTGACCTGCGCTCACACCGGCCCGATGGCGCGACGCTGGCGATTGAGGTGAAGGGGCGCGCGACCAGCGGCCAGGTGGAGATGACGGAGAACGAGTACATCCAGGCATGCAACCTGGGCGATCTCTACTGGCTCTACGTCGTCTTTGACTGCGCCAGCGCCTACCCGCGCCTGATGCGTGTGCAGAACCCCTTCCAGAAGCTGATCGCGCGGGCAAAAGGCAGCGTGCTGATTGACGCGCAAAGTGTGTTCGCCAATGCAGAAGAGGGTTGAGAGGAAGAGTATTTATGCGGATACACGCTGTGAAGGCTAAGAACTTTATGTCGCTCAAACTTTTTAGCCTGGATGAGTTGGATCCTCTGTTAAGTTTCATCGTGGGGCCAAATGGCTCAGGCAAATCGTCAGTTCTTCGCGCAATTCGCGCTTTGATAGATGGAACACTTTCTATTGGGCGCTCCCAAGCATTCGAGGATGGCAGATTTCTCTGCGCCAAAGGGTCTGCCGTGGAAGAGTTTGAAGTTGCGCTCGACATAGAATTTGACACCGACTGGGAAAGAGAACTGATCGCGACCTACTTCTGTGCTGCGTTGACACACCCAGATGATGTACGAAACATCTTCACAAGTCTCGAAACACCTGTCTCGGCCAATGAAGAAGGTATGACGATCTATGCCAACTGGTTGCTAGACGTTATACGTCCAGAGACAATGCCGTTCTTTTTTCGCGGGGAACTGCGCTTTTACTTTCGACACTTCGTACGGGACTATCTGAAGCTAACATATACGTTCCATATAGACAACGTACCTCTTATGATCAGTATGACATCTCAATTCAGCCACTACGGCCTTTTTTCAGTCGGCTATCCGCCTATCTCTTTCTATGGGAATTATCCGCCTATCGCACACGTATTGCTTGATGAATGGAGGAAAACAAATAGCTACCCTGCCATCAGGGAGACGATTTCGGGAAAACAACTCGATACACAGGTATTGCCAGGTTCGATTGATGCCAAAAACTTCGTTTTACGGCTCGCAGGAGCCAACGCTGTTATGGAGGTAAAGACTATCCCACGTTTTCGTTCTCCCTATCCAGGGCCACACAAGCTGCTAAACGAACTTACTGGTCGAACATTCGACGAACAACAGTCGGTCATCACATTTGGCGAACTCATGTATATGCTGCTCTCACATGGCGTAGTCATGACCAACAATTTTCGCCATCCGCCTGAGCGAACTTATTCTTATGCCGCGTCGGAAACGTCTAGTGATAAGAGCGTGATCTACGACGACAGGCAGGTTCCGATACGACTCTTTGAGCTAAAGAACGGAAATCTAGCAGCAAGACAAGTCTATCGAAGTATTCAAGATTCGTTTGGGCAACTCGTTGGCAATGGGGCTACTTTTGATGTTGTCGCATCTACTGCTGAGGATAAGCTGGCAATAGAGATTTGGACGATAGAGAACGGTACAGAGATTCCTATCACCTATCACGGCGCTGGTATTTGGGAATCGCTCGTCCTGTCAGCGCTCTTGAATGATAATAGGGGCAAGGTGATCCTCCTAGATGAACCAGCTTCTAACCTACACGCGAACATGCAGCGCAAGTTTCTCAGCATGATCAAGAGCAGTCAGGAACGCCGGAGTGGAGGACAAGCCGTCATAATAACGCACTCCCAACATCTGTTGCCAACCCAGGCCAAAGACCTTTCAAAGATACGGCGACTCCAGCGAGTTGGTTCATCAACAGCAGTGTTTGGTCTTGGAAAGCAATCAAAAATTCCGTTCGACAAATTAGCAAAAGAGATGGGCGATAGTAGTGACCTAGCCGGTCTCTTGTTTGCGAGTGGAGTAATACTTGTCGAAGGGGCTTCAGAGACGGCAGCAATCAGCATATGGTATCCGTCACTCAAGGCTAGCCAGGGAAGGGCGCTAGCTGATGACAATATTACTCTTTTCTCGGTCAATGGAAAACCCAATTTTCCGCTACATATGCAGTATCTCGTTGAGTTTGGCGTACCATACGCCGTAATTTGCGATGTGGACGCGCTTGATCCCCAAAAGCAGGACACGATATGGGAGAAATTGATAGAACTAGGCAAGCTGAGCGAGGAGCCGACACAAAGCGAATTCGCCGAACTTAAGCGAATTGCTGAGGCTTGCGGAATCTTTACGGCAAACACCGCGCTAAGCGAGACAAAGGGGTTCGAGCAAATCCCAGAGATTAAGCAGTTCCTCGATGCAAACCCGTCCATAGCACAGCGGAGTAAAGCCCGACAAGGAGTGATCATTGCTCAAAGTATGAGTTGCCCAAGGAGCGTTGAGGAGACCATACAAGCTGCGCTTGCATGGTTACAAACGTCTGCAATAGAGGAAGTCACCGCGCGTGCACGTTCACAGGAGCTACATATATGACCACACCCACACACAACACCGACCGCCCGCGTCTCATCGAGGTGGCCTTCCCCCTGCGGCAGGCGTCGCTCGACTCCGTGCATGAGAAGAATGTGCGGCATGGGCATATCTCCACGCTACACATCTGGCCAGCGCGCCGCCCGCTGGCAGCCTCGCGTGCCGCGCTGATCGCCACCCTGCTACCCGACCCTGGTACGCCTGAGGCGCGCAAGAAGCTGGTAGAGCGCATCGGAGGGACGCTGAGCAAACGCCAGACCAAAGATGGCGAGAAAGAGGAGACCAAGGGTGGCATCCTCCATTGGGGACGCGAATCCGCCCCCGACATCGCATGGTTCCGCGAGGAGATACGGAAGGCGTATGGCGGGCGCGCCCCGCGTGTACTCGATCCGTTCGCCGGTGGTGGCGCGATTCCATTGGAGGCGATGCGGCTGGGCTGCGAGGTGACGGCGGCCGACATCAACCCCGTCGCGTGGTTCATCCTCAAGTGTACGCTCGAATATCCCCAGCGCCTTGCCGGGCAGACCCGACCCCTGCCAGAGTTCGTACTACAGGATCGCGCCTTCCTGACGGCGCTCTTCAAGGCGCGCGGCCACACCGGCAAGAAGCTGGCCGAGCAGGTCGAGCGCGTGATGAAGGCTGAGCAACAGAAGCATGGCGTCCAAGCGCCTCAGCTTGCAGGCATGGAATCGTCCGATGCGGACGCGCTGCCGCCCGCCGACCTTGCCTGGCATGTGCGCGCGTGGGGCGCCTGGGTGCTGGAGCGCGCCAGAGCCGATCTGGCCAAATACTATCCCGTTGTGGATGGCAAGCCCACCGTCGCCTACCTCTGGGCGCGCACCGTCACCTGCAAGCAATGCCGCGCGCTGCTGCCCTTGCTCAAAACACGCTGGCTCTGCAAGAAAGACAACAAGCGCGTCGTCCTGGAGATGGAGCCGAACGCCGAGCGAACCGG
>JAJPIU010000230.1 GCA_021324535.1 Pseudomonadota bacterium | reverse complement strand
CTCTGTTGAGCGAAGTATAGCACATGGCATAGAACAGGCGGACAAACGGGGCATTGTTGGCGATGGTCATGTGAAGGACTTAGTGATACGGGCAGGGAACGCATCATAAGTTCTACCGGCAAGCATTCTTCCTGAACGGGACTTTTGAACTCCTCCCCACTGCTTAAAAAAGAAAGGAACGCTGGCGTTTTGGCACTGATCTCGAAGAGAAAGTACCCATTCTTCACGCAAGGGGCGTGCCCCTGGCCCGCTTTCTCCACCCACTATTACCCAAGAAATGCCTGTAAGATCAAGGGTTCCCACATCCTGTAGAAGCGGCTCAATCGAAAGAAAACGTGTGCGTGCTGGAGTCTCGCGTAGGAGCTTGATACGCGGAACACCATAACGACGATCTTCTACGCTGACACCCCACCAAATATGGGGTTGTTCTGCGGCAAAGCGTAATCTGCCATTGAGTAGGGCATTTAGACGATCAGCACGTTTCGTGAGCACTTGATAGGTATGCCATGAAGCACTGACCATAACTCTGGCAACCTGTTCTATATAGTCATCAGGCACATTTTTGTGAAACAGATCGCTCATCGAATTGACAAATATCATGCGCGGCGTCGCCCAGAGAAATGGCTCATAGAGTTTTTCTGGTACAAGCCGTAGATCAAAGCCTTGTTCATAGGGATGGTTTGGCGTGCCACGGAACCGCTCGGCAAAGACCTGAGCGTAGCAGTGTTTGCAACCAGGGCTGATTTTCGTGCAGCCTCGCACAGGATTCCATGTCGCATTCGTCCATTCGATTTTGGAATTAGCGCTCATCTCCATCCTCCGTTTTGGAACCTGTTATCTGGTATGCTTTTGGCGTATGATACGCCTGATCGCTATACTTGGCTACTCCCCTCAACCATCGTACACTGCATGTAACGTTTGGTCAAGGGTTCTAAAACAAAACTGGCTTCTCCAATTGCAATCGCCAGCCGCAGCCGTAACATGCTATAGTATTGCCCAAATAGCGCGTTTCATATGCGATACGCGCATGTCATCTTCCCTCATAGTGATAGGTACTTCAGACAGGAAGGCAGGCAGAGATCAATGGCGATTGCCACACGTTCCGGCGCCCCACAGTTTCCCGCTGTCAGCGAAAGTATTCCACCAACCGACCATGCTGCGCTCGACGCAGCTATCGCCGATGTACAAGCGAAGCGCGACGCCTGGGTGGCCGTCGGCGTCCCCGAGCGTATCGCGCTGATGGATCGGCTGATCGCCGACTTCGCCGCCCTGGCCCCGCGCTGGGTCGCGGCGAGCATCCAGGCAAAAGGGATCGCGCCTGGCTCGCCTGCCGTTACTGACGAATGGGCAGCAGGCGTCTATGCCACGCTCAAACATCTGCGCCAGATGCGCAACTCCCTCAGCCAGATCGCCAGCAGTGGGCGTCCACGCATTCCCGGTCCAGTGACGACACGCCCGGACGGGCAGGTGGTGGCGCGTGTCTTCCCGTACAACGGCTACGACACGCTCTTCTTTGGCGGCCTGACTGCCGACGTATGGATGGAGCCGGGCGTCACGGTGGCCTCGCTGCCGGAGACACAAGCGGTGATCTATCACGATAAGAACCATCCTGGCAAGGTGGCGCTCGTGCTGGGCGCAGGCAACGTGTCGAGCATCGGCCCGCTGGATACGCTCTATAAGTTGTTTGTTGAAGATCAGGTGGTGATCTTCAAGGCCAACCCTGTCAACGCTTATCTTGGCCCGCTTATGGAGGAAGCCTTCCGCGCGCTGATCGAGCCGGGCTATCTGCGCATCGTCTACGGCGGCGCGGCTGAGGGCGCGTATCTCTGCAACCATCGTGGCGTTGACGAGATACACATCACTGGCTCGGATAAGACCTTCGACGCGATTGTGTTTGGAACGGGCGAGGAGGGCACGGCGCGCAAGGCCGCCGGAACGCCACTGCTGACGAAGCGCATCACCGGCGAGCTTGGCAATGTCAGCCCGGTGATCGTCGTCCCCGGCCCATGGAGCGCGGGCGACCTCGCCTACCAGGGCGATCATATCGCCAGCTCGCTCACCAACAACGCTGGCTTCAACTGCAACGCTACGCGCGTCATTATCCAGCATGCGAGCTGGGGGCAGCGCAACGACCTGCTAGCGCGCATTCGCGATGTGCTGGCGCAGACGCCGCAACGCCGCGCGTATTACCCCGGCGCGCGCGACCGCTTCAACGCCTTCCTGGCCGAACATCCCGACGCGGAGCAGCTTGGCGTTGTCACTGACGACGAGCGTGCGCTGCCTTGGGCGCTGATCGCGCGGACCGATGCCGCGCAGACCGACGATATCGTGTTCAATACCGAGGCGTTTTGCAGCCTCTTCGCCGAAACGGAGCTACCCGCCAGTAGCGTCGCCGAGTATGTGGATCAGGCGGTTGCCTTCTGCAATGAGAAGCTGTGGGGCACGCTCAATGCCACGCTGATTGTGCACCCCGCCTCGCTCCGCGATCCCGCCGTCGCCGCCGCTGTGGAGCGCGCCATCGCGAACCTGCGCTACGGCACGGTGGGCATCAACTACTGGGCGGGCGTGGGTTTCACGCTTGGTGTCACCACCTGGGGAGCCTTCCCAGGCCACCCGCTGACCGACATCCGGTCGGGCGTGGGCGTGGTGCACAACACACTGATGTTCTCACGTCCGCAGAAGAGCGTGGTGCATGCGCCGTTCAAGATCGTCCCGACGCCACCCTGGTTTGTGACGCAGGGCAAGAAGGGCGCGAAGGTCTTCGAGCGACTGAGCATGCTCGAAGCGGCTCCCTCGCCGATGAAGGTCCCGGGCATCCTGGCGGCTGCGCTGTTTGGATAGCCTGGCTGCTGGCTAGCAAAGTGTTTGTGCTGCTCCATTGTCTATGTGTCTATGCCCCTTCTGAGAAGAAAAGTCGAGTTGGCCGATTTTCAGGCGGATGATCGTATACAATGGAGCAGTATATGTACTGGCGCATCAAAAGTGAGGGAGGCGCTCAGTGGCGTTGGATGAACGGACGCAGCAGACAATCCTCAGCTTGAGGACAGCGTTTTGGACGCCGGAAATTACGACGCCAGAGTTTGCCGCAGTTGCTTCTGCGGCGCGGACTAACCTGGCAGTTGATCGCCTCACGGCTCAATGTTCGCTACCTGCCTGAAGGCTACATCCTCGACAGCGGGGCGCCCTGTGCGTTTCTTAAGCCGGAAGTTGATGACTCCGAGCTATGGTTTATCCTGGGCTGGCTGAATACCGACCTGTGTTCGCACCTTCTCAAAACGGTCATCAATCATACCAAAAATATTCAGAGCAAAGATGTCGAACGATTGCCCTATCCATTTTGGGTTTCCGCATGTGCAAAAGAGCAGGCAATACATCTGGCGCAGGCAATCGTCGAAGCAATGCGACGAAAACAAACACATCGTACCTATGAGTATCAGGCACATCTCGAATCGCTGTATGCCTGGCAAGACGCCTTACCTCAGGCAGTGGATACATCTGCTATGTCTGGATCATTCATGCCCAAAACCCAACGCCTCAGGCGAGATCAGCCACCTCAGCAAACGCAGCTTGCCTTGTGGCATGAGTGAAGATCATCAGCAGTTTGACATGATGAGCGTTATTATGATACCATCCATCAGCAGATAGTGATACATGCAACGTATCAGGAGAAGCTGATGGATACTACAACGCGCGTGCTGGCGCTCACCCAGGCGCTTGCCGATCCGCTAAGGTTGGCGCTCGTGCAACGATTGATGGCGGGTGAGGCGACTACCTCAGAACTGATGGCCGAGACGGGCGCCACGCAATCGAACGTCTCGAATCATCTGGCGGTGTTGCGTGAGTGTGGGTTGGCGCGGTCGCAGCGCGTCGGGCGCCAGACGATCTATGCCATCCATGACGCAACCACAGCGCAGGCCATCGAGGCGCTCTTTGTGATGGCAGGTAATTCTGCCCCTCAGCAGAAGCCAGCGCAACCGCGCAAAACGCCAGCCATCGCAGCCGCGCGCACCTGCTACGATCATCTGGCGGGCAGGCTTGGTGTGGCGCTCTTCGATGCGTTGATTGCGCGGGGTGCCCTGCATGCTGATATACCCGCTGGCGCATCGCGCGGTGTGATGCTTGGTGAGGCTGCGCCCGCTGTGTTTGGCGCGCTGGGAATTGACCTGGCTGCTGTGCGTCGTGAACGCCGCCATCTGGTCACCGCCTGCCTGGATTGGACTGAACGGCGCCCCCATCTAGGGGGCGCGTTGGGGGCCGCGCTGTGGACGCAAAGCCTGGCGCGCGGCTGGGTGATGCGTCAGCCAGGGAAGCGCGAGGTGATCGTCACAGACATTGGGCGACAGGCGTTTCACGATCTGCTTGGCGTCAGCCTGGGCGGCGGGATGTCTGCGGAGCCGGAGGAGTCGCCAGCGGAGGTAAACGCATGACAGCGCCCCACCTTTTTGTATCGCCAGAGACGATTGAAGCAGAGGAGCCAAAGGCGCCTGCACAGAGCTTCACCGTTGCGCTCGATGCGCCGCTGGATGTCGGCGCATCGCTTGAGATGTTTCGCCGCAATGGCGACGATCTGCTGGATCGCTGGGATGGGACGACGCTGCTGCGCACATTGCCAACAAGCGCGGTAGACGTCCACAGTGTAGCCTTCGCCTGCCAGCCAATAGACGCACGTGAGGCAAGAGAGGCGCCAGCGTTTCGCGTCACCGTAGAAGAGTCCGCTGATTCTATGCAACAGGCGCTGGTGGAGCAGGCCGTGCGCGCGATGTTTCCTGCGCTGCCAACGGACTTCGAGGCGTTGCGCCAGCGCGATCCTGTTGTGGAGCGGCTGGCTGCGCGCTATCCTGGTGTGCGGCCTGTCTTGCAGTTTGATCTCCTGGCGGCGTTGGTTCGAGCGATCAGCGCGCAACAGGTGAACCTGCGCTGGGCGACGGTCACGCGGCGACGGCTGGCGGAGGCGTATGGCGAGCGCCATGTGTTTGGCCCGGATGGCCAATGGGAGGTCTATAGCCTGAGCGCAGCCAAGCTGGCGCAGGCGCAGGTCAGCGACCTGCGGGCGTTGCAGTTCACCACACGCAAGGCGGAATATCTCATTGGCGTGGCGCAAGCCATCGCCAGCGGCTCCGTCACACTGGCGCAGCTCAGCGCGCTGCCGGATGATGAGGTGATCGCCCGGCTGACGGCGTTGCGTGGGATAGGTCGCTGGACGGCGGAGTGGATCCTTGCGCGGACGCTGGGCAGGCCGCATGTGGTGGCTGGCGACCTGGGCGTGCGCAAGGCGATAGGGCTGGCTTATCTTGGTGAGTCATTGCCGCCCGAAGACGCCGTGCGAGAGGCGACCATCCATTGGAGCGAATCGGCTCTCGTGGCGCAGAATCTGCTGCTACACGCGCTGGCTGAAGGCACACTGTAAACAAAAACTCCCCTCCCCATAAATGGGGAGGGGCCGGGGGGAGAGGTCTATGGCTAGTGGCTGTCTACCACCTTGCCGCTTTGGCGACCGCCAAAAATGCGGTTATAGTGTTCGCTGACCACCTGGGAAGGGAAGAGACGCAAGAGGTTGAAAGCCGCAATACCTAGCACTGCCCAATCAATCGTCCCATCCACCGGAATACCAAGAATTTCGAGGGGCGCGGTCAAGGGTAAGCCTATTGCGCCGACGATTTCGGCGAACGCTTCGGGAGTCAAGAGGGCAAGCAATAGCACGCCCAGGCTCAGCATAAAAACGATCTTTGGGAACCAGTGGACGCGAGCGTCACTGAAGACAGACTTCACCAGCGAAAACGTCTTGGGGATATGAAACATAAGCGATAGCGCGCTTGGGTTCTTGCCGCCTACGCTATTGACGCTCTGTGGTGGAGTTTGAGAAGAAGACATACGGTAACAACCTCCTGATGAGTGGTATCACGTTACCTGTATTACGATCCCTTTTGCCGCTTTGTTGCGCGAGAAAACCATTTGGCGTCCTCTGTTCTTGCGTATGCTACACAGCACGATATGTTGATATATTGTTGATATATTATGGAAGCGAATGGTTTTCTCGCTCTTGGCGTATCTCCCTCTGCGGCTACCCTACCCGCGATAGCCTCCAATGTGGTACGCTAGGGCTGCTGGCGCGCCAGCTTGAGGACTTTTCCGTATAGAGCGATGTCTGTCTGTAACGAATGGTCTGTGATTGAACGCTTCGGGGAGGGATGATCTTCCCGAAGATCAGAGAGACGAGGAGTGTGTTTGACATGAGCGATTGGCAGCAATCCGGTGCGCAGCCGCAACAGCCGCAATACCCCCAACAGCAGTCGGGCGGCCAACCACAATACCCCCAGCAACCACAATACCCCCAACAGCCGGGATATCCGCCTGCGGGCGCAACGAGCGGGCAATATGTCCCGCCGACCGGCCCCACAGCGCCCAACCAGGCCTATCCTCAGCAGCCAGGCTACACGCCACAACAAGGAGTCACACAACAATATCCAGGGCAGGCAGGCCCGGCCCCACAGTACCCTGGACAATATCCGGCCCAGTATCCCACGCAGGCGGCGCCCTATGGGACGACTCCCTACAGCTCAACACCTTATGGGATGGGCCAACAACCGCCGCCGCAGCGAAATAACCGACTCTTGTTGATTCTTGGCGCCGTGGCGGCGGTGGTCATCCTGGCGCTGATCATTGGTCTGATCGCCATCTTTGCCAATGGGGGCAAAGGCGTCACTTCGACAGGTGGGCATAGCAGTGGAACCGCAACGACAGGCGCTACGGCTACCAGCGCGCCTGGTGGCGGCATTGTTACGTCTCCAACACTTGGTGGAACGGTAGCCGCGTTCACTTCAAAATATGGCCAGCCGCTGGTAAGTGGTTCAACAAACGCAATCTTTCAGACAACGATTGCCAGTATCCCTGCCGATCTCGATATGGAGTTGCAGATCGGAACAGATAGCACACCGCATGTGGCGACTATCCTGCTCAGCACACAGCATAGCGACTCTGCAGGTTGGAGCCAGTCGGCGATAACCGGCGTTATTCAGTCGCTCATCCCTGCCGACTCACAACTTGATCCGAGCCAGAGCAACACCAACTTTGGCATTACCCAGGTGTTGGTCAGTCAGTCTCTGGCGAAGACATTCTCGACAAGCCTCTTTGTGAGCCTCTCCAACAAGAACGCTGTCACTCCTGGTTCGATGACGGTTGTCTGCTTGCCAACGGGTGGCAGCACAAGCAATCCCACATTTTCGTTGTGCACCTTCTCGCTGGGAACACCATAGGCCATTTTTAAGGTGAGGGTCAGCGTTAGGCATTGTCATGCCGCGAAAAACGGCTTGCGAACAAGGAGACAAGGAGTATCAGCGTGAAAGCGGCGGAACTGCTCATCAAATGTTTGGAACACGAGGGCGTGCGCTACGTCTGGGGCGTTCCTGGCGAGGAGACCATGGATATCCTCGAAGCGTTGGGCGACAGCCAGCAGACGCGCTTCATCCCCACGCGCCACGAACAGGGGGCCGCTTTCATGGCCGACGTCTGGGGACGCCTGACCGGCTCCCCTGGCGTCTGCCTTGCCACGCTTGGCCCAGGCGCCACAAACCTCCTGACGGGGGTGGCCGACGCTTACCTGGATCATGCGCCGCTGGTGGCCATCACCGGGCAGGCGGGGCTTGAGCGTGTGTATAAAGAATCACATCAATATGTTGACATCGTGAGCATGTTTGCGCCCGTCACCAAGTGGAACACGCGCATCGAACGCGGCGCCGCCATCCCTGAGGTGACTCTTTTTTTTTATCGTATCGCGACCACCGAGAAGTATGGCCCGACCCATCTGGAATTGCCTGAGGATGTGGCGGCTGAGCAGGTGGATGAGACCGACGCCGCGCCGCTGCCCATCCACCAGGCGCGGCTGCCGTTGGCCAGCGCCGAAGCCATCGAGGCGGCGTTGGCGCTGCTGCGTCAGTCGCGTCGCCCGGTGATTCTGGCGGGCAACGGAGTGATTCGCGCGCATGCGGCGGGCGATCTTGCCACGCTGGCGCGCAGGCTGCATATCCCAGTTGTCCATACCTTCATGGGCAAGGGCATCCTGAAGGATAGCGATTCGCTCTCGTGGGGCGCGCTGGGGCTACAAATGCGCGATCTGGTGATGGATAGCCTGGACGCCGCCGATCTGATTCTGGCCATCGGCTATGATCTGGTCGAATATGCGCCTGCCGTGTGGAATACCCACCCCAGCCGACCCATCATCCATATTGACGCGCTGCCTGCCGAGGTGGATCGCGCCTACCTGCCTGCTGTGGAACTGGTGGGCGACATTGGCGCCACGCTGCGCGCGCTGGCGGCGCAGTGGCAGGGACGCCGCACTTTTGCCCCCCGTTCTGAAGCGCACGAACGCATTATGCGTGAACTCGACGACTACCGCGCAGACGACAGCTTCCCCGTCAAGCCACAACGCATCCTGGCCGATCTGCGCGCCGCGCTCGATCCCAAGGATATTGTGGTCAGCGATGTGGGCGCGCACAAGCTCTGGGTGGCGCGGCTCTTCGCGACCGAATGGGCGAATACCGTGATCATCTCGAATGGCCTTGCCTCGATGGGTATCGCCGTCCCTGGCGCGCTGGCGGCAAAGCTGGCGTATCCCGACCGGCGCGTGGTGGCAGTGACGGGCGACGGTGGCTTCATGATGAACAGCCAGGAGCTTGAGACGGCGCGACGACTCCATACGGCGTTTGTGACGCTTGTCTGGGTGGACGAAGAGTATGGCGTGATCACCTGGAAGCAGACGCAGCGTTTTGGTCATGCCTTTGGCATCCGCTTCACCAATCCCGACTTCGTGACGTACGCGCGGGCGTTTGGGTTGCCGGGCTTCCAGATTAGCAGCACCGAGGAATTGCTGCCAACGCTGCAACGGGCGTTGGCGCTCGACGAACCATCGCTTGTGGCCGTGCCTGTGGATTATGGAGAAAATCTGAAGCTATCTGAGCGATTGTCGCAGAGTAGATGATAAACACACTTATTTTCCGCCGATAACTTGACGGTAGCGTTTCCGATTTGGTAGAATGTGATTGAGAACGCTCTCCTCATGTGTCGCTATTCGCACAGCGATCTCCCCAGCCAGATCAGTGCGTGAATAGCGATGAGGGCGTTGCTCGCGCTAGCGAAGCAGGCTCAGCAGATGGTAGAGATCGGCGCCGTCAGGGAGCGGCTGCGTGTCGAGCGACTGGTCGTCGGGGAAAAACCCGTAGTCGGCCAACTGCGAGAACAAATCTTCGGAGGCGCCAAGCGCATACAGGCGCCCCATCTGTGAGGATGGCCCAATTGTCAGCTCATAAGCCACCGCCGAAAGCACGTTGTGCGGCGGCAGAGAGTCGGGCAGGTTGATGAATGGCTCATCTTGCTCCAGCGGAGAGCCATGAAACTGGTGCGGGAAGCGCCAATGAGTGTCACCTGGGCGCCACCCAACTCGTTGCGCTTTGAGCGTCTGTGTGTGAAGCTGTGTAGCCAGCGTATACAGATACCCAGCCAGAATTGGCTCCAGGTTGTGTTGTAGGCCGAGATCGATCACGATCTGGTCAATGGCGACGCCCGACTGGGCAGCGAGGACAAAGGCTGCGCGAGTGTCTTTATCATTGACGACAAGCTCGATAGTAAGCGCACTGATTGTTCGGCGTGGTTTGTCCGTATGGGCAGGAAGCGCGCCGAAAAGGGAGGTCAGGCGCGCCTGCCACTCGGTGTCTATGGCGGTCGAGAGAATTGTGCGCACATTGGGGATGCACATGCGCGCACGAAAGACATGCTCGTCGGGGTTCATGCGTGGCGCCTGAGCATACGCCACATACCTGAACTGCGTGCGAATGATGCACTGAATGGTCTCCATGTTTCACCTCTCTTGCGATCAGGCTCCTGAGTTCAGGCGTCCGCGCTTTCATCAGCGCCATCAACACCAGGAGTGATGGAAGACAAGCGGATGGTAAAGGTATAACCTGACTGGTAGACGACGCTACCAGTTGAAAGCGTTGACTCTTCGAACTGGAAGACGTTGTCTCTCTCCGTCGCCAATTCTCTGTTGAAGAGTTCGGTGTAGAATGCGTCTTGGTCGCGCTCAAGCATGGCTCTGCTCCTTTGTCTTGCAGGAAATCTCAATGGGCTTGTGGAGAACAATACCGTGCATGCTCGTAGCGTGCAAGGTTTCTGAGGGATAAAACAGATGATTTGATAAGAGTGTCGAAAAACTTATAAGGAAATTTGAAATAAATAGATGAAATGCAAGGCAAGTTAAGAAAGAGATAAAATTACTCCTGCCTGTGACGCTGGGCGTCTCAAATAGAGGGTACGCCGTCTTGTGCTTTGGCCACCTTGGCCATATCTTTGCGCTATTTTCTTTAATCGCACTTGCGTTTACTGACCATTATGGTATAATCGAAGAAGATATATGAAAAGTATTCTTCCTTGATAGGGGTTTTCTCATGACTGTTGTCTCGTCGCGCAAACTTCCATTACGAGACTACTTTGCGCAACCGGCGCTACGCGCTGACTTGCAGGAACTCCTGACGCGCACGCGCGAGGAAGTCACGACAAGCATTGGGGAAGTGGGCAAAATTACGGGTTTGAGCGACTCCCAACTCCGTTACATAGAGCAGAAGGGTTTGCTTGCTCCCAAGCGTTCGCGCGAACACACGCAGGTGTCTCATGAGGGATTCCCTGCCAGAGCCGAGACAATACGATCGGGCGGCCAGCGACGCTATTCACTCCAGGAACTCCAGCGCTTGGTCATTATCAGCAAGGCGCTTGAGCGGTATTCATTGAGTGAACTGCAAGAATATCTGAGCGAGAATGAGTTGGCGCTCGACGAGTTTTTGCGCCCTACCCAGCCTACTCTTCGCATGATCATCGGGAGCGCCGAGGAAAACGCCTTCAGCCAGTATGTGACGCCTCGTTTTCTGTACTATGCCGTATGCCTGCTACTGGAGGCTGCCCTTCCCGGCGAAGTTGGGGTCGTTCTCCCTGTTCGTTCCAGCCAGACGGAGCTGGATGCGTTGCAACATATCAAGCCCACTGACGAGATCTCCAGCGCGACACTTCACCGCTTGGGACGTTGCCTTGTTGGCTGGCACGCTCCGGGGCGCCAGTTCTGCGCGTTTCTGACTGAGCAGCTCGTCATTGAAAACGCCGCAGACTTCGAGATATTTCCGTTGGATGCGTTTGGCGCCGAGAGCATGTCTACCCATTTGTGCAGGCCCAAAAACGCCTATCTGGTGTTTGAGCGATCTCTGGCAAATGCCTTACTCAAACCACGAGAAGCGCGCGATTCGGCAAAGCGGCAGCGTAGGAACCTGGTTGACAGAGAAGGCGCGAACCACCCACACTCGCCCTCCACATTTGTCGATCCGGTATGGAGCGCCTTGCAGATGCTCTGGCTCCTGCAACAATCCACTGATCCTCTTGCCTCTCCTCTTGGCGCGAAGATGAAACCGGCGACAAGCGCAAAAGCGCGCCACGCGACGCCGGAGGAGGGTACTCCAGGGGCAGAGGCAAACCATGTTCTTCTGTCGCCGTTTCCCAGGCTGCCAACGCTCTGGGGATCGCTTGAACGTGGCGCCAATTCTATCGCCTATAGTTCGCCGGAGTTTGTCGAGCCGAAGCAAGGCGACAAGTTGCTGACTTCGTTGCTCGAGACAGTTATCTGTTTGAGTGTTTCCCCTGGAAAGACTACCATCCCACGTTGGAGCTTTGCCTGCCTGCTCCAGCCGTCTGATCTTCGACACCCGGTTCAAGAGCGCGATTTGGTTGTGACCGCACAAACCGATAATGCGCCGTATACCATCGGGCAGACTGTTGTGAAAGCCGATTCTGGCGTGGGGCTGAGCATGCGAGCGTATCAAACAGGGCGTATCGTGTCTCGTATGCGAGTGATCCCACAGGATACGGCGGTCTACAACGAGGCGGAGAACGCGAGATCGGCTATTGCCGTGCCTGTGGAAGGGCCACAGAATGAAGTTGAGGGTGTGCTGTATGTCGCCTCATCTGAACCTGGCGCCTCATCTGAATCAGATGCTTTTCCGCCTGAGCAGGAGGTGTTGCTTCGGGTAATGGGCAAGATCATCGGTGAACTTGTGTATTCGTATCGCGCCCGCCACTTGACTACTCAGCAGATGATAGCAATGATCAAGCAGCCGGGTGTGGTTGAACCGTTTTTGAGCGACGCGCAATTGGGGAATGAGCTTATACAGTCGGAGAGCGATTTTCTGCGGGATTTGAGTCGCCAACTTTCCCTCGCTCGTAAGCATAAGACCGACGCCTCTCCACATACGCAACATACGCAACAGCATGGGAGTGTTCAAGATCAGCCGCTCGAAACACTTTCTTTCATTGTGATTTCTATTGACAACCTCTCTCAATATGGTCGCGAATATGGGGATACTATTGTCCGACGCCTCGTACAAGAAGTAGGCATGCAGATTAGGGGATCAGTGCTTCAGCGGTCTGAAGACTACAGCGTTTATCGGATACTGGCGGATCGCTTTTATGTCATGGCACATGGCGTCAACACAGAGGATGCGCGTCTTTATGCCTATCGCCTACATGGCGCATTGAATGTGGCTTATCAGTTCGGGAAGATCATCCTGCAAGATATCAGCATACGTGTGGGCGTCGTCACCTATGATATGGAGACGCTGCTGACACTGGGCGGCCGGACATATGAGGCGCAAGGCGAAAAAGAAACCACTGCGCGGATTTGCGTGCGCGTGATGCAACGATTGGATGATGCCATCAACAGTGTCAAAAACAAAAGAAATGCTGGCGTTGCCGCATGGGATGCGCAGCGCAATGAGTTTATCCCCTCATGGGAGCCGCTGGGCAGCGGCAACGCACGAATACTCGAGGTTGTGACGCGCCTGGCAAGCGCGCCGCCCAACTCACAAGGGGCGTTGCTCTATGGAATGATCCTGGATATCCTCAAGTTAGATCCAACTGCTGATATTTCATCCGAGAGTGGGTATACTTTGTCTACTCGTGACTATCATGGTTAGAGCGCGCTTATCTCATGAATGGGAAGCACATCGCCTCTGGTCGGCTCACTCCAGTCCTGGAATGTTCCTGGAATACGGAGCCGAACGCTCCGGTTTTTTGTGGTAAAATAGGATGAAGCTGCTCTTGGCAACGCCTGAGAGCAGACCAATGTTCTTTGGAGCGTTTTTCAGCTCTCTTCAGGAATATACCGAGGTTCCCTATGGCGGTACGCAAAATCTTGACAATGGATAAGCCGGTGTTGCGCGCGAAGGCCAAGAAGGTCTCGCGCTTTGATACCTATATCGAGCGCCTCGTCGCCGACCTGTGGGAGACCATGCGCGCTGCCCCTGGCGTTGGGCTGGCCGCGCCGCAGATTGGCGAATCCGTGCGCGTCTTCGTTGCGGAGTATGAGGGCGAACAGGTCGCATTCGTCAACCCGGAGATCATCAAACGCAGCGAAGAAACCGAGTTGGGCACGGAGGGCTGTTTGAGCATCCCTGGCTACGTTGGCGACAACGTGCCCCGCGCAACCGCCGTTACCGTGAAGGGACGCAATCCCAAGGGCAAAGAGATCAGAGTTAAGGCGGAGGGCTGGTTCGCGCGCATCCTTCAGCATGAGATTGATCATCTGGACGGTATCCTCTACATAGACCATATTCGCCCTGAGGATGTGCGCGAGGTCACTGAGGAAGACATCGAAAGCGAGGGCGGCCCGGTAGACCAGCCTGATGCCGGTCATGGTAAAGATGGCAAGGGCGCCAAAGAGGCAAGCAACCGCCCACCTTCCAACGGCGCGAAGGCTGAGGTGCGCAAGCCCACCCATGCCGTGCGCCAGCCGAAAGTTGCAACGGCAGCGAGAGGGAAAGCGTCATGAGCATTGCTCAGGGAAAATATCATATCTGGACGGTTGGCTGCCAGATGAATCAGGCGGACTCACAGCGCGTGGCGGGCATCCTTGATGACCTGGGATGGGAGGAATCGCCGACGATTGACGCAGCCAACCTGGTTATCCTCAACACATGCAGTGTGCGTGAGCAGCCCGAACGCCGCGCCCACGGTCAGCTTGCGTTGCTCAGTCGCGCTCGCCGCAGCCGTGAGGATTTGCTGGTGGCGATGATGGGCTGTATGATCGGCAATCAGCGCACAATTGACGACCTCAAGCGGCGCTATCCAGTGGTAGATCTCTTCTTCAAGGTGGAAAATGTAGATATTTTGCCGCGCTTCCTCGAAGAACGCTGGACGCCGATTGCCGGCGAAGGGTGCATAGACTTCGCCGACCTGGGCGCGCCACGCACGCTTGGTGTTTCAGGGGCGCTGCCGGTTTTGCAATCCCCAGCCGCTCAAGGGCTTCAAGCGCCGGAGCCGATTCCCACGCTCGACAGGGCCGCGCTCGATCTGCTTGACGCCTCGCCAGCGAATGCGACAAATGCGACAAATGCGACAAATGCGGCGCGTCCATCACATACACAGGGCGCGATGGCGATCACGCCGCGTCCGGCCACTCGTGAGCTGCATTATCCCACAGTGGCGGCAGAGGGACACGATGGACAGATGGGCGTCAGCGCGAAGACACGCGGCCCGACTGCCTGGCTGCCAGTCATATTGGGCTGCAACAAGGTCTGCTCCTATTGTATTGTGCCCTCACGGCGTGGTGTGGAGCGTAGCCGCCCGCTTGGCGAATTGGTGACGGAGGCGCGTGAACTGGTGGCGAGCGGCGCGCGTGAACTGACATTGCTTGGCCAGACCGTGGAGGCGTATGGGCTTGACCTGCCCGACCAACACGCTGACCTGGGCGACCTGATGGAGCGTCTCAGCGAGATTGACGGCCTCGAACGTGTTCGCTTCATGACCTCATATCCGCGCCATATGACCGACAAGATCATCCGCCAGATGGCGGCGCTGCCGAAGGTCTGTGAGCATGTCAATATTCCCGTCCAGCACGGAGACGATGGCGTGCTGAAGCGGATGCGCCGGGGCTACACACTCGATGAGTATCGCAGGCTGATTGAGAAGCTACGCGCGTGGTGGCCGGGCGTCGCGCTCTCCACCGATGTGATCGTCGGCTTCTGCGGCGAGACAGAAGAGGAGTTCCAGCGGCTGCTTGACCTGCTGGAAGAGGTGCGCTTCGATGTGACGCATGTGGCCGCCTACTCGCCGCGCCCTGGCACGCTTGCCTATAAATGGGAAGACGATGTGCCGCTAGCCGAGAAAAAGCGTCGCCTGCACGCCGTGGAGGCCGTTCAAGAGCGTATTGCCCGCGAGATCAACGAGCAGTATCAGGGGCGTGTCGAAGAGGTCTTGATCGAGTCGCTCCAGGTGGGCAATGAGCAGCGGCAGTGGCGCGGACGCAACCGCACGAATAAGCTGGTGTTTTTCCCCGCCACACGCGAAAACGCCCGGCATGTGCGCCCTGGCGATCTCGTCAACGTGCTGATCGAGCGTACCAGCCCGTGGTCGTTGCAGGGAACACTCGTGCAGGCGCGCGACTAATTGAGTTCCTCGATCTCGCCGGTCGCCAGGAAGATAATATCCTCACAGATGTTCGTCACGCGGTCGCCGATGCGTTCAAGTCCTTGCGCGACGAACAGCAGATCGCTTGCCGCCTGGACGGTTGCGGAGTCTTGCGCCATTGCGGCAACCAACACAGCTACAATAGTGTGGTACTGTGTGTTCACGTCGGCGTCCTGTGCGGCGATGATCCGCGCTTGACCTGCGTCGCTGGCGGCGTAGGCGGCCATCACGGCGGAAACCTGTGCTTCCACCTGTGTACTCAGGCGCTTAAATGCAGGAAGAATGGTCGGGTCGTTGCGCAGACTTGGGGGCGCCGAGGCACGAATGCGCGCGACCCGTTTGGCGGCTCCTGCGGCGTGGTCGCCCATACGCTCGAGTTCGGCGCTCACCTGTTGCACTGCGGCCAGCGCGCGCAAGTCGCGTGCGACGGGCGCTTGCAACGCCATGGTGGCAATGCTGCGCACGCGGATCATCCGGTGCAACTCGTTGATCTCCGGCTCGAACTTCAGCGCGCTCTGGGCCTGCACGCCATCCAATGTGACCAGCGCCTCGCTCGCCTCTGCCAACGCCCGCTCCACCAGCGCGCCCATTTTGAGCGCCTCGGCTTCAAGCGTCTCGAGTTCCTGGTGAAATGCCTCGCGTGTCATACGTACCCCTGCTATCTTATCTCAACCACCTCAACCATTCGATCCTCGTGTGATCAGTACAACTATCGCACATCTATCAAGCGCCAGGTATCTGGTATCAAGCGCCAGGTAATCAGGCGTTGCCAAAGATGAGCGCCGCGCCAAAGACGAGCGCGCCGCCGCCCACCACCTGCAACAGTGAAAGGCCCCAGTTCGTGCCAAAGAAGCGGTGACGAATCGCCGAGATCGTGACCAATTCGACGGCGACCACCACATAGGCGGCAAGCAGCGCAACATGCAAATTGCCGATCAGGAAGGGCAAGGTATGTAATGCGCCCCCAAGAAACGTCATGATTCCCGTCACACTTCCTCGCACTATCGGATTCCCCCGCCCCGTGAGCGAACCATCGTCCGAGAGCGCCTCGGCAAAGGCCATGCTGATACCCGCGCCGGTGGCCGCCGCCATGCCAACGAGAAACGCGGTAAAGGGATGTTTTGTGGCGAAGGCGGTCGCAAAGATGGGCGCCAGGGTTGAGACCGAGCCATCCATCAGCCCTGCCAATCCCGGTTGCACCACCCGCAGGACGAAACTGCGTGAGTTCTCGGCGGTCGCCTCGCTGCTGGGAGGATGGCGACGGTCTATCCTGCTGGCGAGCGTGAACATGCCCAGCGCCCGCAGGAGGCCAGCGAGAAAGACTTGTGCGCTATTCGGGGTGGTTTGTGTGCGCTGCACGAAACGAACTCCTCTCACCTGTTGGCCGGTTTAGCATATAGGATGCTTCCAACGTCTCAAGAAACGATGGACTATTGACGGCGTCTAGACAATACGCTCATCGCTTGTGAGATTCATGGCGTTTGCCAGGCGCTGGCAGGCAGGGCAGTAGCCAAAATATTGCTCTGAACGGGTCACAATGCGATAGCCTGCCAGTTCATGGGGCAGCGCCACAGCCGTATAGGCCGCTTTCGGCGCGTCAATCACCGTATGGCAGCGCAGGCAGACAAGCTCGGCGTGCGGCGTGGTATTGGGATCAAAGTGGGTATGGCCGTCACCGGTGTCGAACCGCCGTACCTCTCCCCATTCCACCAACTCGTTCAGGACATGGTAAAGGGTAGCCAGTGAGAGTGTCGGCATCGCGACAGTCAGCCGCGCATAGAGGTCTTCGGCGGTTGGATGGGTTTTATCGTTGGTGAGCGCCTGCCAGATGGCAATCCGCTGAGGCGTGACCTTACCCCCCTGCTGGCGCACATGGTCGCTCAGTTCTTTAATGCTTCGCATAGGGTGATTCCTCATCTGCAACGATTTATCGTCTAGAATCATTATAAACAAAGAACGTGATCATGTCAAGAGAGATTTGCAGTATATATTCGGCCACAGCGACGCCTTACCCGACGCTGACACCCTACCCGACACAGACGCCGTATTCTACCGCGACATCCTATCCCCCGGCGACACTGTATCCTACCGCGCCCACCGCGTCGAGCAACGTTCTCTATGCTGATAGCGATTGGTCGGGTGGCTTGGGCGGTGGGCGCCTCAGATTGGGGAACCAGTGGCCCCTATCTGACAGACAATGGGGCCACGCCGTGTTGTGATGCACAACACTCTTACTCGTTCCAGCGGCGGCGCTGGGGTGGCGGCGTGATATGGCGGCTGGCGCTCTCATCGAGGTCATCTGATGTCGGGTCGGGTAGGGGCGTCAGCCAACTTTCCGGCCAGGAAACATCTGCCATTTCCTGGAATCCCTCCCATGATGGCGGACTGAACCGGCCAGGAGTCTCCATCGAGGCGCCAACCTGGCCTGTCTCATGGCGTTCATCAAAAACGGAGGCGTGCGATGAATACATTACCCCATTGTGGGCTATGCCTGTCTCAAGCGAGACGCCATCTGGCCAGGATGGCGCGCCGGGTTGGCTAGGTTGGCTAGGTTGGCTAGGT
>JAJPIU010000047.1 GCA_021324535.1 Pseudomonadota bacterium | reverse complement strand
GAACAGACAGAACAGACAGAACAGACAGATGAAGCAGCCGCCGAGGCGCTTGCTGAGGCGCCAACAGAGGTCAGGATGGCGGCTTCAGCGATTACCCCTGTGGCGTGGGAACGCGGGCTGCCAATGGGAGACGTGTGGGCGACGGGAGTATTGCTCTGGCTGATGGTCACTACCCCTGATGATACGGCGGATGCGGCGCCCAATGAGGCGACTCAGCGTGTCTTCCGGCCTGAGGCGCCCGAAGCCTTGCACACGCTGATCGAGCGATTGATCGTTCCAACGCATGAGCGGCGTATCGCCGACGCGGACACGCTGGTAAGCGCGCTCGAGGAACTCTCGCGTAACCTTGCGCAGGCGCGCCCCCAGACGCCGGTCGCCACGCCGCCAGCCGTGCTCAAAGCGCGCGAGGTCGCGGCGCGTGAGGCCGAACGGGCGGCGCGACTGGCGCTTGGGGGGCTTCGCGCCAGTTGGTCGCCCGATGCGCCGACCGATCCGCTGCCCATAGATCGCTTCGACGCAGGAGCCACGCGCGCCGCCACCGACTTCGAGATTGTGATTGGGAACGGCGGCACGCCTGTTGCGCCACACGCGCCGATTGGGCCGCGCCTGCGCTTGCCATCACGTCCCGCTCCCGACCTGGCTTCCGGCGCGGTTATCTCTGGTGAGCGCCCACATAGCGCCTCCTCCGCGCCGACTGCGCCCGATAACCCTGCCTGGGCAGCCTCGGCTCTCCCCAACGCGCCCGCCGAGTTCGCGAACTACGCCCATAGCGATTTGATTGACGCCGGAGATGTCGGCGCAGCGCAGCCTTATCGCCCCTATGATCCCTACGATCCTTACGCGGCGTATCCTGCCCAGCGCGCAGGCGTTCTCCCTAAGCCGCACATCTGGCAACGCTGGGGCTTGGGCGTCTGGCTGCTGATCGGGCTGCTGCTCTTCATCCTCTGCTTTGCTCTGGGCTATGCTCTGCCCCCGCTGACCACCTGGCTGCATTGATCGCGCCTGCTCGTCCGCACGCTTGTTATTCCCTGATGAGGGGACAACCCAGCTTCGTATAGTTGGGCGCCGGAAGAGGCGACACAGTCCCTCATATAGAGTGACTAACACAACCAGTGGCCAATCAACACAGCCACCTCGGTTTGGACAAACGATGGCGATTGTCGCGGGAAGCCAGAACTTCTATGAAGTCACCGAACTCATTGCGCAGATGAGCATGACCGATACCCTTCCATCATTATCCACTGCCCAGCTCGTTCAGCAGGTGGTGACGACCTTCGATGTGCCGTAGAGACTGTCACTTTATAGTCTGTCCGTAGCGCACGCATACGCATATTAAAAGCCCCCTCCCCAATTTGGGGAGGGGGTTGGGAGAGAGGTAAACCCTAGCCCTCAGAGCTTTCGTATTGCTCCTTGATCTGCGCGACCACGTTCGGGTCGAGCAGCGTCGTGGTGTCGCCCAACACGCGCCCTTCGGCGATGTCGCGCAACAGGCGGCGCATGATCTTGGCGCTACGGGTCTTGGGCAATTCCGTAGTGTAGTAGATGCGCTTCGGGCGGGCAAGCGCGCCGATGGACTGGGCCACATGCTCTTTGAGTTCCGCCGTCAGCGCGTCGTTGGGAGTATTCCCTGCGCGCGGTGTGACGAACGCCACGATGGCCTGCCCGGTGATGGGGTCGCTGGCGCCGATGACCGCTGCCTCGGCCACAGCCGGATAGCTGACCAGCGCGCTCTCCACCTCCATTGTGCCGATGCGGTGGCCCGACACGTTCAACACATCGTCAACGCGGCCCAACAGCCAGAAATAGCCGTCGTTGTCGCGGCGTGCGCCGTCACCAGTGAGGTACACCCCAGGATAGCGATCCCAGTACGTGCGCACATAGCGGTCGGGGTCACCCCAGATGGTACGTGACATCGCGGGCCAAGGGCGCCTGATCACCAGGTTGCCGCCGGTGTTGGGTGGCACGCTGTTTCCAGCCTCATCGAGAATATCGGCGGCAATGCCGGGGAAGGGAAGCGTCGCCGAGCCGGGTTTCGTGGCGACAATGCCAGGGAGCGGCGTGATCATGATCATGCCGGTCTCCGTCTGCCACCAGGTATCCACAATGGGGCAGCGTCCGCCGCCGATGTTCTGCTGATACCAAATCCACGCCTCCGGGTTGATTGGCTCGCCTACGGTACCCATCAGGCGCAGGCTGGAAAGATCGTGCATCTTCGGATACTGATCGCCCCAGCGCATGAACGTGCGGATCGAGGTGGGCGCGGTATAGAGGATGGTGATGCCATATTTCTCAATCAGCGCCCAGAAGCGGTCTTTATCGGGAAAGTCGGGCGCGCCCTCATACATCACCACGCTTGCGCCGTTGGCCATCGGGCCGTAGACGATGTAGCTATGGCCGGTCACCCAGCCGATATCGGCGGTGCACCAATACACATCGTCTTCTTTGAGGTCAAAGATCCACTCGTGCGTCAGCGATGTGCCAACGAGATACCCGCCGGTGGTGTGCATCTGCCCTTTTGGCTTGCCCGTTGTGCCAGAGGTATACATGATGTAGAGCGGGTCTTCGCTGTCCATGTGCTCCGGCTCGACGATGCGTTTCGTCGCTTTGGCCGCCGCCTCGTGGTACCAGATGTCGCGCCCCTCCTGCATGGAGACCTCGCGCACACCTGGCCCCAACCGCTGGATGACCAACTGGTGTTCGATGGATGGAGACTGAGCGACTGCGGCGTCGGCGATGTCTTTGAGCGCCAGCACGTTGCCACGCCGCCAGCCGCCATCCGCCGTGATAACGAGCTTCGCGCCGGAGTCGTTGATACGGTCGCGGAGCGATTCGGCGCTGAATCCGGCGAAGACGACGGTATGCGGGGCGCCGATGCGCGCGCAGGCCAACAGGGCGATAGGCAGTTCGGGGATCATTGGCATATAGACGGCGACGCGGTCGCCTTTCTTCAGGCCAAGATCGAGCAGCACTGCGGCGAACTTGTTGACCTCGCGATAGAGGTCGCCGTAGGTGAGCACCCTGGTGTCGCCCGGCTCGCCCTCCCAGATGATCGCGGCTTTGTTGCGCCGCCACGTTTTGACATGGCGATCCACGCAGTTGTACGAGGCGTTGAGTTTGCCGCCCACAAACCACTTTGCCCAGGGCGCGTTCCAGTCGAGCACACGATCCCAGCGTTGGAACCAGTCAAGACGGTTGGCGGCCTCGGCCCAGAACCCTTCGGGGTCGTCGTGTGCGCGCTGATAGACCGACGGGTCGCGCACATTCGCCGCAGCGGCGAACGCGGGCGGCGGTGGGAAAAGCCGCGTCTCTTGTAATAGCGCATCAATCGTCGTTGTCGTTCCAGATGACCCTTGAGCAGCCGACATGCTTACCCCCTTGGTTTGATTGCGTTCCTCAGGCGTACTCTGAGGGCACGCCATTGGGCAGGATACGCAATCCCATACAACAACAAACTACAATCACAGCATACCACCGAACAGCCCTGTTGGGAAAATGCACTTGGCTCCTCGGAAACACAGCACAGCAGAGAATCAGCGGAGAACAAAACAAGAGACAACAGCGCGTGGCCAGCGTTCCACGAATCAACGTGCAGCGATTCGGCAAGGTGTTCGTTGCCATGTATCATAACAAAATTATGCAAGAAATGCCCGCTGCTCTTGTATGCTATGATCGTGATGTCACACATGACCGGCAATCTGCGATGTGATGGTTGGCGGATGGCCGTATCAGTTCACAGATCACTTTACACGGAATGGGAGATATGCAAGATGACGGAACGGCTCGATGGAACGGTAGCGCTGATTACAGGGGCAAGCAGTGGTATTGGCGAGGCAACCGCGCGGGCGCTGGCGGCGCAGGGGGCAGCCGTGGCCGTGCTGGCGCGTCGCAAAGAGCGACTGGATCGGCTTGCGGCGGAGATCAAGGATCAAGGCGGCCAGACGATGGTGATCGAGGCGGATGTGACCGACAAAGCGCAGGCCCAGGCGGCGGTGGAGCGCGTGGTCAACGAACTTGGGCGGCTGGATACCGTGGTGAACAACGCGGGCGTGATGCTGCTGGGGCCAGCCGTCGGGGCGCCGCTCGAAGATTGGGAGCGCATGGTACATCTGAATACGCTGGGGCTGCTGTATGTCACCCATGCCGCACTGCCACATCTGATCTCGGCGGCGCAGGACGCCCCACGGCAGGTGGCCGATCTTGTCAACATCAGTTCGGTGGCCGGACGTGTGGCGCGCAACGGCTCGAATGTGTATAACCTGACGAAGTTCGGCGTGACGGCGCTGAGTGAATCGCTTCGCCAGGAGCTTGCCGGGCGGCATGTGCGTGTCTCGGCGGTCGAGCCGGGAGCGGTGAACACCGAGCTTGCCAGCCATATGCGCCCTGAAGCGCGCGAGCGTTCGATGCAGCGATTTGCCGGTATCGAGCGATTGCAAGCGGATGATATTGCAGACGCCATCACCTATATCGTGACCCGTCCGCGCCGCGTCGCTATCAACGAAATCCTGGTACGGCCCACCGAGCAAGAAGGGTAAACGCCACGCAATAGTACGAGCGACATTCCAGCGGAAAGATTTACTGCTGGGGCGCCGTTTCCAGCCGCACACGCAGCTGATCGAGTGATTCGTCGCTCACATGCGTGAGGACATCTTCGAGCGCCGCACGGCTGGCCTGGGCAATGGCCTGTTCAACCTCTGGGGGCAGCGCCTTGAAGCGCGCACGCAAGACAAGCTGCACGCTCTCGCGTACCCCTATGGTCAGGCCTTCTTCACGCCCACGTTCTAAGCCCTGTTCTAAGCCCTGTTCTAAGCCTTTCTCCATGCCCTGTGCGAGCCACTCTTCCGCCCACTTCTGATAAAGAGGCGACGATTCGAGCAAATCTTGTGACATAACCAACCTCCGTACCAACGCATCGGCAAGTTCGCGATCAATTCGTCGCGACGCCAGAATCCCCAACAACGTGATGATTGAAACCTGTTCTTCTTCACTGCTGGCGTGCTCTTGCGCCACTTTCCCGGCAGCTTCGATCTGTTCGACAGTTCCACCATCGTGCGTCAGGGGAACGAGTGGCAATAAGCCAACAATATCCTGCTCACCCAGTGCGAGAATCTCAGCCGCCTTCAGGCGATAGACCTCGATACTTGTATAATGCCATACACCTGATAGATGCTTTCCGATGCGAATCTCAAAAGGGGAAGGTGGGATGCGCCCATGACGTTCCAACCAGAAGACCACCGAGATCACCGGCAAGTCGAATATCGAGCTGGCGCGGGCAGCATATTTATAGAGCCGCCACCCCATTTTGGATTCAGCCTCCGCCTGGATCTCGATGTCCACCAGACAAACTTCGCCTTGATATCGCACTTTCAAGAACGAGTCTACTTGCATGGGGGCTTCGGTCGCCAGATCGATCTGCGCAACCTCCAGAAATTCGGCTGGCGCATCACGTAGCGCGAAGGTCAGCCAGTCCTACGGGCGCATCTGAATCAGGCGTTTGAGCGTCTGGTCAAGCTCACCCATGCGCTACCCCTCGTGCTTGATCTTTCCTCTATTCGATGGCAGTATATCACTGGTTTTCCGTCAGCCGCCAGTTTGAGGAGCAACCAGATGAGCGAACGCATATTGGCGCAACATAGCCAATCCGCGCAGGGGGAAACGCTGGATGTCATGTGGGAGCCGATTCCGCCACCTGGGCTGGAGCATTTGCGTCTCACCATTGGCCCAACCGAGATCATCGCCGCCAGCATGATCATCGGGGTATGGGATGACGCACCGTTTCATCTGCGCTATGAGATTCGCTGCGATGAGCAGTGGCGCATGCGCGAGCTACAATGTGAGATGCTCAGCACAACGTTCGCGCAGTTCCCAACGGCTTCGCTGCATCTCCTCTCGGATGGCGAGGGCCATTGGACGAATGCAACTGACGAACCCCAGCCTGTGTTTGATGGCTGCATAGATGTGGACATCATGGCGACGCCCTTCACTAACACGCTACCAATTCGCAGGCTCAAGCTGGCCCAGGGTGAATCACAACAGCTTGCGATGGTCTATGTGGCGCTGCCCGACCTCGCAGTCAGTCGGATGGAGCAGCGATATACCTGCGTCAAGCATTCTAGAAAGGCGGGTGACTTCACGGGGAGGTATCGTTACGAAAGCGTGGCAAGCGGCTACACGGCGCTGCTCGATGTTGAAGGCATGGGCTTAGTAACGACCTACCCTGATCTCTATGCCTGGGTATGGCCGTAGCTGTGCATCTGCGCGCTAACTTTTGGCGAAATACACGCCGTTGCCCAGCATGCCTGTGACCTCCTGCCGATCGTTGCGCAGGAAGGTCACATAGCTGGCCCAGCGGCGCGTCAGGAAACGATCCTGACCGAGCGCCAGAGTAGTAAACCACTGGTCGGGAAAGTCGGGCCGACGTCGCGTCAGCGTCAGTTCGCCATCCACGACGGAGACAACGATGCTGCCCATGCCACCGTCTTTATCCGTATACATTCCGGTATAGGTCGCCAGCGTCTCAGAATCGGGCTGCGGGTAGCGTGTGCGGAAGGGCAGCGGTTGTGTGCTCTCGGTGCGATAGAGCGGCGCGCCCAATAGATCGCTCATCAGCCGCTCGGCCAGCCAGCCGATGTCTTCGACCGCGCCATTCGATAGGATCACCATGCCGAGCTTTTGCCAGGGCAGCGCCAGCAGATATGTCGTGTGGCCGGGATGGCCGCCGCTATGCTCAATCACCTTGCGCCCGGCGCTCCAGCCAAGAGACCAGCCGAAGCCATAGCCCCAGCCGGTATCGCCAAACGCCGCCGAGACACTGTGCATCTGATCGAGTGAGCCGCCCGCCAGCAATGGGCTGTTGTCATAGTCCATCGTGGCAATGAGGTAGCGCGCCATATCAATCGCGCTGCTGCATACCCCACCGCCCGCTGCATACGCTGTATAGTCTTTGGGCATCACGCTTGGCGTGAAGCCATCCTCAGAGTGCGTATAGCCCCAGGCGCGATCATCCGCCGCACGCCAATCGGTGAAACGCATGCAGGTATCGCGCATCTCCAGCGGATCGAAGAGATGGGTTTGGAGATATGCTTCGGCGCTCATCCCACTCAGACGATCCACCAGCAGCCCCAACACCGCATAGCCCTCGTTGGAGTACGAGAAAAACGTTCCAGGCGGCGTTTGTGGTGATGTTTCGACCAGCCGCGCCACCAGCGCCGCGCGGTCGGGGTAGGGTGGCGAGTCCTCCTTGAAGACACGATCCTGGTGGCCTGTCGCGCCCAGGCCGCTCGTGTGCGCCAGCAGCATGCGTAGTGTGACGCGGCGCGTGGCCTCAGCGTCGGCCAGTCGGAAGTCTGGCAGATAGGCGCTCACGGGTTCATCGAGGGAGAGCTTGCCCTCTTCGGTAAGGCGCATAATGGCGACCGCCGTCATGGACTTGGTAAGTGACGCGATGGGCGTGATGGTGTTCACTGTCATGGGAAGTTGGCGCTCAACGTTTCGCCAGCCGAACGCTTCTGCGGAGATCACCTTGCCATCAGAGACCATCGCCACGGAGAGGCCGGGAATATGTTGTTTGCGTACCTCTTCGGCGATAATCGCATGCTGCGAAGGCGAAAGTGTTGGTAGGCTCATGGGTAGCTCTTTCTGAGTTGATTGCTATCATCTGGTTTCAAAGCGCAAGGAGGCGCTCACTGCAACACGACAACCAGCGTTGCGCGGAGAGCGCAGGCATGCGACCAGCGTGTAAAGCTAAGATCGCCTTACCTTGCGATTGATAGGAGCATTGGGTTGTTTGCGCCACTTGTCCATTGAGAAAGCTGACGATACAGGCGATTCGCTGCATCAACTTGCGCCTGTGTTAATGGAACTGCCAGTGGTTGGCGCGTCATAGAGTGTTTCTTTCTCATGCCGAACGTAGGTTCCCCTTCCCATCTCTGGGAAGGGGGCAAGGGGGTTAGGTCAACTCCGCGCGTTGCACCTGCAAGCGGGCCAGCGCGCTTTCGGCGGCGGCCAGCGCGTCGCGTTCCTTCTGAACGATCTCCGGCTTCGCGCGGGTAACGAAGTCGGCGTTATCAAGTCGGGCGCGCGCCCGTGCGATGGCCTGCTGGCGGTCGGCGATCTCTTTGTCGAGACGAACCATCTCCTTCTCGATGTCGAGCAGGCCCGCCAGCGGGAGGAAGATGTCAACGCTGCCCGCGACCAGCGCCATCGCCTGCGCTGGCTTCGCCGCGAGCTTGCGCTCGATCTGTGGGGCTTCCGTGCGGGCAAGCTGCTCGATCAGCGCGCTTTGCTGTTTGAGCATCGCGCTCTGCTTCCCACCTACCAGGATCGCTTTGACTCGCCGCGACGGATCGACGTTCGCCTGTTTGCGCGCGTCGCGAATGCGTGTGACGATCTCCTGGATCAGCGCGAAATCATCCTCGGCGGTCGCGTCGCGCAGGCGCGTGGCGGCCTTCGCATCGAGCGCTGGCCAGGGCGCGATGATCAACGCCTCGGCGGGGCGCTTGTTGGTGGGTGTCTCGGCGTAGAGATGTTGCCAGACCTCCTCGGTGACGAACGGCATATAGGGGTGTAGCAGCCGCAACGTCTGGTCGAGAACGCTGCGTAGAATCTGCGCTGTGCGTTCGCGCTGCGCCTCGTCACGCAGTTGAATCTTGGCGATCTCGATATACCAGTCGCAATACTCCGACCAGAAGAACTCGTTGATCTGCCGGCCGGCCTCGCCAAACTGGAAGTCGTCAATCAAGCGCGTGGCTTCGCCGATCAGCCGTGTGAGCCGGCCGAGAATCCAGCGGTCGGCCAGCGTCTTCGGCTGAAGCGCATCGAGTGATGGAATGCCACCGCCGATGCCCTCCGTCTGGCCGATAACGAAGCGCGCCGCGTTCCAGATTTTGTTGGCGAAGTTGCGGCTCCCGATGAGGCGCTCGCGAACCAGCTTCATATCATTGCCGGGCGTGCTGGTGGTGGCCAGCATAAAGCGCAGTGCGTCTGTGCCGAACTCGTCCATGACATCGAGCGGATCAACGACGTTGCCCAGCGATTTGCTCATCTTACGCCCCTCCGCGTCCCGGACGATCCCATGCAGGTAGATCGTATGGAACGGCGCGACGCCCATGAAATGGATGCCTGCCATCATCATCCTGACGACCCAGAAGAAGATGATATCGTAGCCGGTCTCCAGGACGCTCGTTGGATAGTAGCGCCGCAGGTCGGGCGTGTCCTCAGGCCAGCCGAGCGTGCTGAACGGCCAGAGCCACGAGCTAAACCAGGTATCCAGAACGTCGGGGTCTTGCTCGATCTGTTCGCTGCCACAATGTGCGCAGGCCGTCGGGTCTTCGAGCGCAACCGTCATCTTGCCGCAGGTCGCGCAATACCAGACGGGGATACGATGGCCCCACCAGAGCTGGCGCGAGATGTTCCAATCATGGATGTTCTCCATCCAGTCAATGTAGATTTTCTCAAACCGCTCAGGGACGACGCGCGTCTGGCCGTACCTGACGGCCCCCAGCGCGCCACTGGCCAGCGGCGCCATTTTGACCCACCACTGCATGGAGATCAGCGGCTCGATGACCGTCTGGCAGCGCGAGCAATGCCCGACGGGGATGGTGTAATCCTCCTGGTGATCGAGCAAGCCCTGGCTGCGCAGGTCTTCGATGATGTGCTCGCGCGCCTCGAAGCGATCCTGCCCGGCGTAGGCTCCCGCCTGATCGGTCATGCGCGCGTCGAAGCCGATGACCTGGATGCGCTCCAGATCATGGCGCTGGCCGATCTCGAAGTCAGTAGGATCGTGCGCGGGCGTGACCTTGACGGCGCCTGTGCCAAAGCTGGCGTCAACCGCGTCGTCGCCAACGATGGGGATACGCCGGTTCATCAGCGGCAGGATGGCATAGCGCCCGATCAGCCCGGCGTAGCGCGCGTCGTTGGGATTGACAGCGATAGCGGTATCGCCCAGCATGGTTTCGGGCCGCGTGGTGGCGACCATGATGTACTCCGGTTCATCTGGCTGTTGTTCGCCCTCGGCTGGCTCCAATGGATAGCGAATATAGGTCAGCTTGCCCGGCGTCTCGATGGTGTCAACCTCCAGGTCGGAGATGGCGCTCATGCAGCGCGGACACCAGTTGATGATGCGCTCGCCGCGATAGATCAAGCCCTCTTCGTAGAGACGGACGAAGACCAGGCGAACGGCGCGCGCCAGCCCTTCATCCAGCGTGAAGCGTTCGCGCGACCAATCGCACGAGGCGCCCAGCCGCCGGTGTTGATCCTGAATGCGGTGTTTGTACTTGTTGACCCACTCCCAGACGCGCTCAAGGAACTTCTCGCGACCCAGTTCGTGACGGTTCGTGTCTTCAAGCGCGATCTGCTTCTCGACGACGTTCTGTGTGGCGATGCCCGCGTGATCTTCGCCGGGAACCCAGAGTGTGGGGTCGCCGCGCATCCGATGGAAGCGAATCATGATGTCTTCGAGCGTCGCGGTGATGGCGTGGCCCAGGTGCAGCGCGCCAGTAACGTTGGGCGGTGGCATGCTGATGACAAAGGGACGCCGGTCAGGGTCGTTGGGATTCTCGCGTGGCTTGAAGTAGCCGCTCTCCTCCCACCAGCGATAGAGCCGCTCCTCAACCAGCTTGGGATCATAGGCTGACGGGATGGTGTCGAGCCTGCGCTGCCCTGTGGCTGGCTCGGTCTGGGTGGTTTGGGTGGTTTGCGCCGCTGTGTTGTGTGTAGCGTTCGCGCCCTCGGTGGGCGCAGTGGCGTCGTTGGCGCCATGCTTGCCGTTTGCTTCTGCGGCTTTCGTGCGCGGCTTTGTGGTCTCGGTGGCCATAAGCAGTTGCCCTTTCTCCAAACAAAAGCGCCGTTCCTTCGCCAAGGACGAGGAACGGCGCGCGCTCGTGGTACCACCTTGTTTCGCAGTCGCTCGGGGGAGTAGATAGGGCATAGCCGGATGCGGGACTGCCTCAGACGCGCGCTAACGGGCGCACCCGCGCGAGGTTCGTGGTACACACTTCCATCGCAAGGCTCCCAGGCCACGTTCCGCCAGCCACACCGCAGGGCGCTCTCAGTCGGTGACGCCCATTCTCTGTCGGTAGGTTTTGTGCGTACTCATCCTGGTCGAAGCCGTAAAGTATAACAATTTGCCCTTTCAGTATACACGCTGACGAGGGCAATGTCAACAGTGCAAGGTGGCGCTAGCTCGCTATACATAGCCCATGCGGGCCACCCGCCTGTTTGCCAGATGGTATGCTGAGATAGAGCGAATGTTCGCTTTGGCAGAGGCGAAGGCGCGCGGGTCGGCTGGCGTATGTGCGCAGCAGGAGGGCGAGACGGTGGCGTATCTCAAACGGCTGGAACTGCACGGCTTCAAGAGCTTTGCCCAACGGTGCGCGCTGGAGTTCAGCCCTGGCATCACGGCCATCGTCGGTCCAAACGGAAGCGGCAAATGCTTGCTTGGTTCTTCATCCATCACGCTTGCCGATGGACGTGATGTGCCAATCAAGACGCTGGTAGACGAGGCGTTGCAGCATGCGGAATCGGTCGAACATCTTGACGATGGAGAACTAACCCACGATAACCCGCATGGTATCGAGATTCTTTCTCTCAACCCTGATACGCTCAAATTGGAGCATCGTCCAGTTCAAGCGTTTGTGCGTCGCACTGCGCCTACTCATTTGTTGCGCATCCATACCCATTCTGGTCGTGAAGTCACGGCCACGCCCTATCATCCTTTGTTTACACGTGAACATGGCAAGCTCCGTGCGCTCAAAGCTGAGGAGCTTTGTACTGGGGTGCGGATTGCCACAGCGCAAAGCCCTCATACTCTTGCTACCTCCGACGTCGACTGGGATGAGGTTGTCTCGGTCGAGCAGATAGAGCCGCCGGAGCCGTGGGTATACGATCTCTGCGTCGCCGAAACCCATAACTTTGTCGCGGACAATATCATTGTCCACAATAGCAATGTGGCAGACGCCATACGCTGGGTGCTTGGCGAACAAAGCATGCGCCAGTTGCGCGGCAAGAAAAGCGACGACATCATCTTCGCTGGTGGCGCCTCGCGCGCGCCCGCCCAGATGGCGCAGGTGGGTCTTGTGCTGGATAACAGCGCCGGATGGCTGCCCTCCGAGTTTACCGAGGTGACGGTTGCGCGGCGTAGCTTCCGCTCCGGCGAGAGCGAATATCTCAGCAACGGCCAGCGGGTGCGCCTCAAAGACGTTTTGCTGCTGCTGGCGCAGGCGCGCATCGGACACGACTCGTATACCGTCATCGGGCAGGGCCAGATCGATCAGGCGTTGAGCCTGCGCGCAGAGGAGCGCCGCGCGCTCTTTGAGGACGCCGCCGGCATCCGCCAGTTCCAGACACAACGCAACGAGGCCGAGCAAAAGCTCACGCTCACGCAGAGCAACCTCGCCCGCCTGCGCGACATCGTTGGCGAGATCGAACCCCGGCTGGGGCCGCTTGCCGAGCAGGCCCGTCGCGCACGCGAGTTCACCGGAACCCACGATGAACTGATGCGGCTATTGCGCGTGTGGTATCGTCGCCAGTGGCGCGACCTGCGGCTGGCGCGCGAACAAGCCGAGGCCACCGAGGCAGAGCAGGCGACACGCATCGAGGGCTTGAGGGCGTCGCTGGCGCAGGCGGACGAAGCCGCGCGAGAGTTGCGCGACGAACGCGAGGCGCTGCTTGGCGAGATCAGCGCAGGGAGACACGAACGCGGCGAGACATCCGGGCGGCTGCAAACCATCGAGCGCGACCTCGCCGTGGGGCGCGAACGTCAGGCCAGCCTGGAACGCCAGCAAGCCGAGCAGGAGGCCGAACAAGAGGAGCAAAACGAGACCATCGCCGTCGCCCAGGCGCATATCGGCGCGCTCGAAGCGCAGACCGCCGCCGCCGAAGACGAGGCCGAGCGCGCCGCCGAAGCTGTCGCCACGCTCGAAAGTGACCAGCATGCTGCCCGCCAGACCCAGGAACGTGAAGAGGCGCGACTACGAGCAGCGCAGCGCGATGTCATCCAGATGCAGGCGCGGCTGGGCGCGGCGCAGACAGAGCTTGGCCGCCTGCACAAGCAGCTTGGCGAACGCACCCGCGTGTTGGCCGCCCGCCAGGAGACGACCGCAAAGGCCCAACACGCCCTTGAAACCATCAGCGCCCAACTGGAGGAGCGCCGCGTGGCGTTCGAGCAGACACGCGCCCAGGTGGAGGAGATCGTCGCTCAACGTGAGCGACTTGCCCAGGAGATCGCCGCCGGGCAGAGCGAGATCGAGGATGCGCGCGCAGCCCTGGCCGACGCCGAACGCGACCGGCGCGCCGCAAGCGATAGGCTGGCTCTCCTCGAAGAGTGGCGACGCAATCTGGAAGGCTATAGCAATGGTGTGCGGACACTGCTCAACGCGCCCGCCAATGAACGCCCGCCTATCATCGGCGTCATCTCCCAGATCATCAGCGCGCCGCCAGGGCTTGAGGTCGCATTGGAGGCGGCGCTTGGTGTCTTCGCACAGGCCGTGTTGGTGGCTACCAAAGAGGATGCCCTCAATGCGGCGGCCTGGCTGCGCGAACGCGGTGGAGGGCATGCGCTCTTCGTCTGGCAGGAAGGCCACACTCAACCACAAGATACAAAGAGCGAACTGCCAAAGTCGGACGGCGTGGAAACCTTCGGCTATGCGCGCGACGCGCTGATCTGCCCGGCGGAGGCGCGCCCGGCATTGGCCGCGCTACTCGGCGACACGTATATCGTGCGTGATCTTACAACCCAAGCAACCATTGCGGCCACTCCTCCACCCCCTTCCCAAGATGGGAAGGAAGACAGGGGGGTAGGTCAACCTCTCGTCACGCTGGAGGGCGAGCTTGTTCATCCCCAGGGCTGGCTGCGCGGCGGAATAGCAATACATCATGCCGATGCTGCGCCTTCATCGGCTAAAACCGAGACGAAGGCGAAAAAGCAGGCGACACCTCCTACCAACACATCGCAACATGAGGACAGAGCCAGCGCATCCACATTGGCGCGCGAGCGCGAGCTACGCCAACTGCCAGCGGAGATCGAGCGGCTGACGCACGAGATTGACGAGCGGCGCGCACAGCAGGAAGCGGCGTTCGCCAGGCAGCGCGACCGCCAACAGCAGGATGAACGGCTCAAGCGCGAGGCACAGAAGTTGGAAGCGCATGCCCAGGAGCTTGCTCGCGCTGTAGCCACTACGCAGCGCGAACAGGAGCGCGCACAGGGCGAGGTGAACCTGAGCACGGCGATGGCAGAACAACTGGCGGCGGAGATCGCGGGCTTCGAGCAGGAGGTGATCGCCACCCAGGAGCGCGTGGCCGAGCAAGAGCGCGCGCAACAAGAAGCCAATGAGCGCATCGAAGACATCCAGGCGGAGGTGGATGAATTGCTGGCCGACACCCGCAGCCAACAGGAAGAACTCACTCGCGCCCGCACTGCCCTGGCGCTGAAACGGCAGGAGGCCAAAACACTTGGCCAGCGCGTCGAACAATTGCGCGCACAGACCCGCGAGGTGGAGGCCCAGGCAGCCCGCCGCGCCGACCGTCTGCGCAACATCCAGTGGCAGCGCGACCAACTCGCCGAGACGATCACCGCACAGGAGGCCGAGGCGGATACACTACGTGAGCGCATCCGCACCCTTGGCGAGGAACTGCGCGCGCGCGAAGAGCGCCAGGCCAGCCTGGAACGCGATCTCTCCACGTTGGAGCATAGCCAGAGCGCCGAACGCGAAGAACTGGCGCGACTTGAGGTTGCCTATCAGGGCAGCGTCAGTGAGGCCCAGCGTGCGCGTGCGGCTATCGAGGCGTTGGCGACTCAGATACGCGAGGAGCTTGGTGACGCTGACCGCACGCCCGAAGATGGCGAGACAGATACGCTGCTGCGTTTGATCGGCATGGATGAGGACTCCGCCGCCTCTTTACCCCTCTCCCGCAGCGTGGGGGAGGGGCAGGGGTGGGGGCCGGATGAGAGCGAGAAGCTGACGCCCGAAGAATTGACGAAGCTGCGCCGCCAGATCGATCACCTGCGCGCGCGGCTGAAGGGCT
>JAJPIU010000152.1 GCA_021324535.1 Pseudomonadota bacterium | reverse complement strand
GGGCCGTGATCGGTTAGCCAACCGCCAACCGTCGGCCCTACCACGCTCGAAAAGCCGTACACACTGGCGAAGATGCCCTGCCACTTGGCGCGCTCGGCGGGTGGGAAAATATCGCCCACCACGGTGAAGACCAGCGCAATGCCCGCGCCCGCGCCAAACCCCTGTATCGCCCGGAACGCGATCAACTGGTCAATCGTCTGCGCGGCGCCCGACAACGCCGACCCAATCAGGAAGATCGCTACGCCGATCATGAAGAACCATTTGCGGCCAAACTGGTCGGAGAGTTTGCCGACGATGGGGATGACGGTGGTAGAGGCCAGCAGATAGGCTGTCACCACCCAGGTATAACGGTCAAAGCCGTTCAATTCGCCGATAATCTTGGGAAGCGCCGTGCCAACCACCGTCTGGTCGAGCGCCTCGAGCAAGAGGGTGAGCATCAGCGCGCCAAGCACGGTGGCGAGCGCCGCGCCGCGCAGGCGTGGCCCTGTACCTGTTGGCTGCTGCGTGGGCGCGTTTTCTTGCTGCGATGGAGAACTCATGTTGGATGCTCCTGATCCATAGCGTGAGAGGTTGTGTTTTGCATCAATCACTTGATTGACAAAAAGAGTATACCTGATGATCGGGACGTTTGTCAATCATTTGATTGAAATAGGCCATGATCTCCTTCCGGCTGCATGTCCAACAGGCGGCAGGCGCGTGGATGGGGTATACTGCTTTCGTGCGCGCCACATAAACGGCGCCTGGCTGTGCCTAACGCTACGCCTGGCATGGTTCGACAAAGGGTCTATCATATGAAAAGCGAGGAACCGTGACCATCACAGATATTCTCCGCCAGCGATTGTACAACCAACATCTGATCGGTGAAAAGCTGGCGACGCCGGGTGAGGTGGTGCGCTGGTTTGGCGCAGTACAGGCGCAAGATTTCCTGAACTCGCTCTATGCCATTGCTCTGCGCCTGCCAAACACCACCGAGCAACTGGTTGAGCAGGCCATCGCTGACAAGACTATCGTCCGTAGCTGGCCGATGCGCGCCACGATTCACTACATGCCGCCGGAAGAGGCGCGGTGGATGTTGAAGCTGCTGGCGCAGCGACAAAATACCAAATACATGGGCATGTATCGCAAAGTAGGGCTGAGCGAAGACATCTTTGCTCAGGCGGGCGACGTGCTGGCGAAGACACTGCAAGGCGGCAAGCGCCTGACTCGCAAGGAGTTGTATGACGCACTGGAGACGGCCGGGATTGATACAGGCGGCGAGCAGCGCGGCCTGCATATCCTTGGCTACTGGTCGCGCGAGGGGTTGCTCTGCCTGGGGCCGCGCCGTGGCAAGCAGCCGACATTTACCCTGCTCGACGAATGGATTCCCCCGGCGCCCCTGCTGGAAGGCGACGAGGCGCTGGCGACGCTGGCCAGGCGCTATTTCATCAGCCACGGCCCGGCGACCATAGCAGACTTCACCTGGTGGACTGGACTCACCACCACAGAGGCCAGGCGCGCGGCTCAGTGTGTCAAGGGAGAGTTTGCGCAAGAGAAGGTTGATGGTCAGCTCTACCTGTTTCCTGCTTCGCAAGCGGCGCCAATTCCGCAGGATGGGCCAATCGCGCACCTGCTTCCATCCTACGATGAGTTCACCGTGGCGTATAAAGATCGCAGCGCCTTTCTTGATCCGCAGTTCTTCGAACAGAGCTTTCATGGTCTCTATGCAGGTATCTTCGTAGATGGCAAGATGCTTGGTCTGTGGAAGCGAACACTCACGAAAGACGCCGTGACCGTCACGCTTACCTTCTTTGCGCCGCCAACCCAAGAGCAGCGCGCCGCCATCGAACAGACCGCCGCCCACTACGGTAGGTTTCTCGGCCTGCCGGTAGTGTTGGAGTAGCCGGTCAGCCAGCGTTCAATCTCCTCGTGGATGCGCTCAATGGGAAAACTCTCTTGCGGGCTGTCCATGATGTCCATTGTGTAGCCCCTTGTCACATCCATGAGCATTCTTGCCGCAATCTGCGGATCGAGATCGGCGCGAAACACGCCTTCCCGCACGCCGCGCGCAATGATCCCTGTGAGCCAGTTTTGCCAGTTGTCGTTGAGCGTTTGCATCATCTCGCGAATCACCGGATCGCGACGGGCGCGCATGGAAAGCTCAGTAAGCGCATGGAAAAGTTCGGGGTATTCTCTGATTTCATAGAGGGTATCGTCCAGTTCGGCGCGTAGCTCGGCAAGCGGATCAAGCGGCTTGGCCTGTGTTGTCTGGCGTTCGGCAAACGATGCGCGCCGACGAGCGGCAAACTCGCTTGACATATACTCGACAACAGCACGAATAAGGTCCTCTTTTGTCGTGAAATAGTAGTGAAGTGTGGCAATGTTGACGCCTGCGCGGCGCGCCACCTCGCGTGTGCGGAAGTGTTCAAGGCCGCCCTCAGCGATCAGATGGAACGCCGCCTCGATGAGCGCCTGGCGTTGCGCGTCGCCGCGTGGGGTATACGAGTGCGTGGGGGAATGCTCACGCGCATAGTCTTCCCACCCGCTGGTGGAATGGTTGGCCCAATGTGAGGCATGCTCGATGGCATGCTGGGCCTTATGTTGCTCAATCTTGGCCTGGCGTTGCGCCTCCTGCTGCTTGATCTGAGCCATCTTCTGCGCTAATTGCTGTTCCCGTTGGGCGGCCTTCTGCGCCAGCCGCTGCTCACGTAGGGAAGCCTTTTGCGCCAAACGCTGATCGGTCTCATGTGAGCCATGCGAATACTGCTCTGTGTCCTTGTCGTGGTCATCGGGTGGCGGTGTATTCATCCGAACCTGGCGCTTTCTTCCCCATCAATCAGTTGCTTCATACTACCAGTATACCACTTCTACCACCATTCGCCAGCGTGGCCAACAATCCTCCGCCATGTGCGCCCTATCGCGCCTTGTGGCCTTCCCCTTTCGCCTTGTATACTGGCGACAGAGAGGCCGACCGCGCCCAAGCGCGCTGTCCAGACAGATGGCAAGCGATTGTCGCGCTACGCTGGTACGCTGTACACATTGCACAACCAAGGAGCATCTTGCAATGGCAATCAAAACACTTGCGACCGACCGATTGTTGATCAATGGCAAACTCACACATGCGGAGGCTGGCCGTGAGCGCACGCTGATCAATCCCGCGACGGGCGCCCCCGCCGACACTGTGCCTGAGGGCGACGCCAGCGATGTTCAGCGCGCCGTCGCCGCCGCCAAAGCCGCGTTTGACGATGGGCGATGGTCGCGTCTGGGGCCAGGAGCGCGCGCCGCCGCGCTCTATAAGCTGGCCGATCTGTTGGAAGCGCACCTGGATACGCTGGCCGAGATCGAGTCGCGCAATGTGGGCAAGCCGATCAAACTGGCGCACGATAGCGATCTGCCGTTCGCGGTGGATTGCCTGCGGTTCTTCGCAGGCGCGGCGCGCATGCTGGAAGGCAAAGGCGCGACGGAGTATGTGCCGGGCTACACCAGCATGATTCGCCGTGAGCCAATTGGCGTGGTGGGTCAGCTTGCCCCGTGGAACTATCCGCTGATGATGGCGATCTGGAAGATCGGCCCGGCGCTGGCCGCTGGAAACACCGTCGTCTTGAAGCCCGCCCCTGAAACGCCGCTCACCTCGCTGGCGCTTGGTCAGCTTGCGCTCGAAGCTGGTATCCCGGATGGCGTGCTGAATGTCGTCAGCGGCGGCGATGAGGCGGGCATTGCGCTGGTGGCGCATCCCGACATGCGGCTGATCTCGCTAACGGGCGCCAGCGAGACGGGCAAAGCGGTGATGCGCGCGGCGTCGGACTCCCTGAAGCGCGTGCATATGGAGCTTGGCGGCAAGGCGCCGTTTGTCGTGTTCGACGACGCTGACATCGAGGCAGCAGCACAGGGCGCCATCGTCGGTGGCTTTGTCAACACGGGACAGGACTGCACCGCCGCGACACGTTTGTATGTGCAGCGCGCCGTCTACCAGCCGTTTGTTGACCGCTATGTGGAGCTGGTGAGGCAGGTGCGCGTGGGTGATCCGGCCTCGCCACAGACGGATATGGGGCCGTTGGTCTCGGCAGCGCAGCTCGAACGTGTTGAGAAGCTGGTGGGCACGGCGCGCAAGAAGGGCAAGTTCCTGGTCGGCGGTGAGCGCGCGCGCATCCCTGGCTTCGAGGATGGCTTCTTCTTCCAGCCGACGGTGATCGCCGATGTCGCCGACGATGCGAAGGTCGTGACCGATGAAATCTTTGGCCCGGCAACGGTCGTGCTGCCATTCGACGAAGAGGAAGAGGTGATCCGGCGGGCAAACGCCGTGCGCTATGGGCTGGCAGGCTCCGTCTGGACGACGAACGTCGCCCGCGCCATGCGAGTGAGCGCCGCGCTGGAGTTTGGCACGGTCTGGGTAAACGATCACCTGCCGATCACGCCTGAGATGCCGCACGGCGGCTTCAAGCAGAGCGGCTTCGGCAAGGATATGTCGCTCTATGCGCTGGAGGACTACACGCAGATCAAGCATGTGCTGCTGGATGCGACGGGCGCACAACGCAAGCCCTGGCACTACACCATCTTCGGCGACGCCGAATAGACCGGCAGGCGGCTGAAGCCGCGCCTAGGGGAGGCGCGTAAGCGCCTCCCCAAAGCCCGCCTGCGCGGGCTATGATCCACCTTGCTATCAGCGGAGGAGGGGAAACTAGGACATTTGTTTTATAGCTTTGACGGTTGCTTACGTCGAAGGATAGGGTGAGAACACTGAGGGCATAGCGCCCTGATAAGAAAGGAAACCAGATGGAAACCGAGCGACCCGAAGCGTTGAATCCCGATCAAGTACGTGCAATAGTGGCGCAGGCGCATGGCGACCTGAATGCCGTGCAAGTATTGCTGGCGCAGGAGCCGAAGCTGGTGAACGCAGCGTGGGATTGGGGTGGCGGCGACTGGGAGACGCCATTGGGCGCTGCGTCGCATATGGGGCGGCGAGATATTGCGCTCTATCTGTTGGATCATGGCGCGCGGCTCGACCTCTTCGTGGCGGCGATGCTTGGCAAGTTGGAGATCGTTCAGGCTACGCTGAGCGCCTTCCCCGCCGCGCTATATACCCCTGGCCCGCATGGTATCCCACTGATTGCGCATGCGAAGGCTGGCGGCGAGGAGGCTGCCGCGACGCTGGCATATCTTGAGTCGCTGGGCTAGTATTGGTACGGTTTATCAGAAGTTGCAACCGCCCGTATCCCCTGGCAGTTATGAGATGGGGAATACGGGCGGTCGCGTATACGTTTTCGTTTGTTTTCTCTGTTCCTAGCATATCCTCAGATCAGCGCATTCACTACAGGCAAAGCGTATCGAAAAAAGGACTGTTGGATTGTGCGGATTGCACAATAAGCGGAAGCTCGCAACAAAAACGCCGAGCCTGTTCTGACTCGGCGAAAATAGGGATATAGGTGGAGATGAGGGGGCTCGAACCCCTGGCCTCGACAGTGCGATTGTCGCGCTCTCCCAGCTGAGCTACATCCCCAGGCGCACACTCATTGTAGCACACCACGCCATGGATTGCAAGCGCCAACTTTGCCCAGGAAGCGCGGCTGTAGGCTCACAACGACGAGAGGGACAACATGTGTAGGGCTGGCCCCTGCTTATGTCGCTGATGCGCCTTGCTGGGCGGCCAAGCACTTCCGGCAGAGGCCAAACAGCGCGAGGTGACGTGGGCGCGCCTGGAAGCCATACCGTGCCAACACCTGGGCATTGAGCGCCTCGAACACACTATTGTCAAGCTCGGTGATGGCGCCGCAGTGTTCGCAGATCAGGTGGTGGTGAGGCGCCGCGCCAACCAGTTCAAAGGTAGTGACCCCCGTATCGAGTCGCATCTGCGCGACCAATCCCACCTCGATGAGCAGGTCGAGTGTGCGGTAGACGGTAGCCAGGTTCAGCGCAGGATAGCGTTGAACTGCCCACTGCATGATTTCCTCAGCGGTCATATGGCCGCCGCCATGTTCGAGCGCATCGAGCACGAAGAGGCGCTGCGGCGTGACGCGCACTCCCAGCCGCCGTAGCTGCTCGATATAGGGAAAGTGGCCGCCCGCCGTATGCTGTGCGTGCGTGTGTTGTTTGGTTGGCGTCTGGGGCGCTGTGTCGTCAGGCTGGCTGGTGGACAGCGAGTGTAGTGTTTCAGTATCCAATGAGTTCTCATCCATATGCGCGCTCTCTGCTCGCGTGCTGTTTGCACCATCCCTCGCCGGGATGAGCGCGCGTTGTTGTATAGCGTGTCTTGTTTGTAGCATAGCACGCGCCAGGGGAGGGCGCTATCCGCCAACAGGGCTAGCCATTAACTGGAAGTTTGTCTGATGGTTTGTTTCATCTTGGCTCGAAGGTAGCAAAAAACTGGGGAGCGGGAACTTCCCACTACCCCAGTCGTTGTTTTCACCGCGCAGGCGCACTCTTCAGCCGCCTGTGGGATATACAACCGCTATTGCTAGCAGCTCAACTCTCCCATAGATTCGGTGTGGAGAGTTTTGGTATCGCCTGCGCGGCGCTGACGTTCACTCACTACACACCACCTCCTTTCGTCTGTACACAGCATACCATCTGGCGCATCGGCTGTCAAGGTGTATTTTGAAGAGCGATGCGCTGGGGATGGGTATAGACATTCACGCTTGCTCCACGCAGGAACGCCGCAAGCGTTACGCCGCCCGCCTCGGCGAGATCTACCGCGAGATGCGAGGGCGCCGAGACGGCGGCGATGATGGGAATCCCAGCCGCCAGCGCCTTGAGTACGATCTCAAAGGAGAGGCGACCACTCACCAACAAGATACGTTCGCGCAGGGGCAGCGCGCCATCGAGCAATGCGCGCCCCACCAGTTTATCCACCGCGTTGTGCCGCCCAACATCCTCGCGCAGGGCAAGCAGCGCGCCATGGCGATCAAACAGTCCGGCGGCGTGGAGACCACCAGTCGCCCGGAAAACCCGTTGCTCCGCGCGCAGCCGTTCGGGCAGGGCATAGAGTGTATCAGGCAAGACGACAAAGCCATCGTCGGGCAGCGGCAGCAGGGTGGCGCACGCCTCCATCACGCTGTTCTTGCCACAGACGCCGCAACTGGCGTTCACCGCGAACTGACGCGAGTAACCCGCCTGCTGCGCTCGCTGTGCAAGGTCTATCCCAGGCACAGTGACAACCTCAATCACATTTGGCGAAGGCAACCCATCGGCGTCGGAGCCGGGACGCAACAGAGCAAGCTCGGCGCGCGAGGCGAGCAGCCCCTCGCTGAAGAGAAAACCGGCGGCCAGTTCTTCATCATGGCCGGGCGTCCGCATGATGACCGCAAGCGTTGTCGCGCTGCCTGCTGGCTCGGCGGACACTGCGCGCACTTCCAGCGGCTCCTCGGCCACCAGTTCGTCCTCGGCCTGCTCGGCGGTCGCGCCATGCCAGCGTACCAGCGGCGCCCTTACCTGACGAAGCGGATCGGCCTGTGAGCGCGCGCCGACCTGCGCCAGATGCGATGTATTGGTCATCGGCTTTCCCCTTTTGCTGTGCTTCAGGCGCTGACTATAAGGGTAATGTCACTTGATCAAAACGTTAGCATGCGCTTTCGTAGCATATCCAGCGGCGGGGGCTGACGCTGAGCGTGAGAGACGTGTGACGGCGTAGAGCGCGAGCCAGGGGGCGATGGCGAAGTAGTTCGCTGGCGAGCGAAATGCGAAGAGCAACGGTGTCAACGCCAGTAATAGCGCCGTTTCGCCCAGCCAGCGGCGCCAACGCGCGTAGGCCCACAATGCGCAGCCCAGCGCCAGCGCCTCGCCGATGGCGTAGACGGGCGCTGGTAAGAAGGGTAACCAGCCGCCCAGTGGTAGCGTGATGAATCCCATGCCCATCGGGAAGAGCGGCTCACTGACCGGAAGCGCCATGCTGGTCAGCCACGTGCCAGGGCTGGCGATGATATAGGGCAGATTAGGCGCCAGGAAGACGCCTGCGGTAATGGCTGTGCGCCGCAACGCCTCGCGCCAGCCGCCCGTGAGCCATGCTTCCAGCAGAAAGAAGGGCACGAAGAGCCAGCAGTATTGCTTGAAAGCGCAGCCCAACCCAAGCGCCGTCGCAGACCACCAGCGCCGCCCGCGCATATGCCACGCCAGCAGCAGGAACGCCAGACAGACAATTTCGGCGTCTATCAGCAGCGAACGAATGGGAAGGATGAGTGCGCCCGATGCTGTCATCGCCGCCCAGGGGCGTTGCGCAGGGGGAGCCAGCCAGACAAGCCAGGCAAGCAAAGCACAGTAGACCAACAGGTGTAGCGCCAGCACGTTTTGCACGCCCAGCCAGATCAACGGGACGTAGAGCAGAAATGAGAGCGCGGGATAGCTATGCGAGACACGCGGATCATAGGCGCCGCCGGTCGGATCGGGCGTCTTGAGCTGGCGCGCCTGCGCGGCGAGAGAGGCTCGATAGAGCCGCTCGACACGCGCAAGCTGGCTTTTGAGCGGATAGCCGTAGCCATGGCCAAACACGCCACGCCGCAAGGGAGTTACGCCAGCCCCAGGAAACCGCCATATTGACTCGGCGAACGCGCCACCGTCAGTATAGGGATTGCGTCCGGCCAGCGTGGATTTGGCGTTGATATAGGTGAACGAGATCACGTCGTTGAGGTAGGCCGCCGACAGCGGCTCCATCGCGACAAAGAGCATGGCTGCGGCCAGCGTGACCATTCCCACGCCCGCCAGCGTTGTCACCAGCGCCGCCGCAACCATACGCAGCAAGATGAGCAGCCGCATGGCGCGTGGTGATGTGAGTGTGAAACGCCAAGAGAGCCAGGAGCGCCATCCCGGCGTCCATGCGCCGGGGAAGCGCACGGCCGCCAGCAGCAGACATGCAAAGCCGCATAGCGTACCACTAAGCGTGGGAAACGCGCGCCAGTCGTAAGGAGCGCGACCTGCTACGTTATCGGCCAGCAGCGACGACGCAAAGAGCAGCACGCTTCCCAGCGTGATCAGCGCGTAGCGGGGAGGGATCGCCCAGAGGCGCTGTCCACGGCGCTTGCCAGGATACTTGACGACGCTCACAGTGCGCTCCCTTGACTCTCCCCACGCCTTGCTGTGGGGAAAACCTACATGGCGGGTCAGAAGACCCGCGCTCCTATAATCTGATAGGACGTCTGTACACCGGGTACACGGATACGCAGGGTACTCTGAATACTATGTAAGAATACTATGTAACCCGGCGGCGTCATAGGTGTTGGTGTATCTTCATTCAGGGTAGCAGAGGGTAGGAGCGGGGTCAACCATGTCAACCATGTCAACCATGATCACACGGATGGAAGCATGGACACAGAGCGAACGTGGCAAGCGGATCACTCGCCACGGTTTGTTTCTGCTTGGCGTGTGTGCGCTGATCGCCCTGACGGCTTCTACCTTTGGATACATTGGCGCCGCGCTGACAGCCGCTCCCTCCGCTTCGGCGCCAACCATCTCACCAACCGAACAGGCCACCACGATGCAGGCCCAGACGACGAGCAGCCCAGGCGCGGCTGGCGTGAGCGTGACGGCGGCGCATGAGCAGGTCTACTCGCTGCCTCAGACGAATCCGGGGTTGATGTATCCAGTGGTGGATGCTCAGGGAAACATCTGGTTCGGTGAGATGAGCCAGAATGCGCTGGCGCGGCTGAATCCGGGCGCCGGTACCGTCCAAAGCTGGAAGGCGCCCAATGGTCAGTACAACATCATGGAAGTGGCGATAGACGCGCAGGGAAACGTTTGGTTCGCGGAGCAAGCGGCGAACTATCTTGGGCGCTTTGATCCCACCACGCAAACGTTTACTATCTATCCGCTGGCGAAGGTCAACGGGCATGGCGCAGGGCCGGAGGGGTTGGTCTTCGATGCGCAGGGCAGGCTGTGGTTTACCGAGACAATAGGGAATCGCATTGGGCGGCTCGATCCTGCCACTGGGCAGTTTGCCTTTTGGCCGCTGCCCAACGACTCCCCTGGCGATCCGGCGTACCCCTATGCGCTGGCGCTGGCGCCTGATGGCTCCGTCTGGTATGGCTCATTGAATGGCGGCGTGGTGGGACGGCTTGATCCTGCGACTGGTCAGGTCACGCTGCGCCATCTCAAGAGCGCGCAGACGACCGTCTTCGCGATGACCAGCGACGCGCAAGGGCGTATCTGGTTCACAGAACTGCTGGATGGTCGCCTGGGGGTCATCAACACGGCAACCGGACAGGTTGAAGAACTGACGATCCCAACGATCTTGGGCGATCCATCGGGCATCTATGGGGTGGCGATTGCGCCGGATGGAAACGTCTGGTGCGCCAGCGCAGGGGCAAACGCGCTGGTACGTTACACCCCTGAGACGGGCGCATGGACGTTCTATCGGGTGGCGCGCGCCAATAGCGTTCCCTATGGGGTGGCGCTGGTCACGAATGGCAGCAAGACAACGCTCTGGTTCACCGCCGATGGTATCCCCAATTATGTTGGAGCGATGAACGCCTGAGCGCCGACTGTATGCTGTATGGTGAATCGGTCAATGTTCGCTGCGATCCGGGCGGAAGCGGAATGGTTCGCCATTGGGCGCCCCTGGCTCTGATGGCGTGTCGCCGTAGCCATAACGACGGCGCGGGATGTAGCGCGGCGCGCCATAATAGCCGGGAGCGCGTCCGACCGTCCCCATAGGGCCAGTCTGCCCGGTGGGCGCATCCTCATCGGGCGGAGCCGCCTCCTCTTCAAGCTCGTCGGCCTCGCTTGGGGCTCCGCGTTCGCCGTCTCCAAACGGACGCTCACCAAAGTGGCGTTCACCAAAAGCAGGCTCGCCGAAAGGCCGATCCCCAAACGGGCGCTCAGCGAACGGACGTTCGCCAAATGCGCGATCCCCAAAGGGACGTTCGCCGAATGCTCGTTCGCCAAAGGGACGTTCGCCGAACGGGCGTTCGCGGCTATCGCGATCACGATAGGGTGGGCGCTCAAGATCGCGGTAGGAACGGTCGCCTTCGCGATAAGACTCGCGGTAGCCCTCGCGATGAGGCTCACGATACGGGTCGCGTTCGCGATAGGGGTGAGGATATTCGCGTCCCATCGGCCCCATTGGGCCTAAGGGGCCGGTCAGTGGCCCTCCCATCGGCCCCAATGGAGCCAATGGAGCCAATGGGCCAATCTGTCCCATTGGGCCTAAGGGCGAAGGCATTCCCGGCATCGAGCCGTTTGGGCCGCTCATTGCGCCCGAACCATCCAACAACTCGGAGCGCACAATCACCACTTCGGGTGGCGCGCTGATGCCGAGTTTGACGCGCTCGCCTTCCACTGCGAGCACATGAATGGTGATGGAGCCATTGAGGACAATCGCCTCACCGGCCTTCCTGCGAAGCACAAGCATGCTGTTAAACCCCCTCCTCACAGGAGGTAAACGGCTGCATGGCCGCTATCCCTCCTGGATGGCAATCCATGCGACGCGCCTGCCCGTCTCCTCCGGGAGGAACGTCGTGGCCACGTGAAAACGTGTGATAAAGGACGAAAAACGAATGACGAGTGGCGAATAAGACGCACAACACAAGACAAATGATACACAGTACAACGAACAACCAGGCGGCAGGTATCGTAAGCGCCTGCCTCCCTTCCTCTCGAATCCGAACCCCTCTGTCTCTTCCTGTCTTACATGCTGGCTTCCTCTGCTGGCGTCGTCATCCTGGCGCCCTCGTGCGTTTCGTGCTTCGGTGGTGGATGAAGCCTGCATGAGGGGTTTGTCAGCATACGATGATCTTAAGATATAGAATACAGTCTTTTGCCTGGCTTGTCAATCACCTTCGCTATTTGTCGCAACAATTCCCCACAAGTTCATTTTTCTTTCTGCATTATTGCCCGCTCGACTACGCATTTCCGTGTGCTGTAGGGTGCGTTAGGGCGCTCTTTGGCGCTTTTCTCTGGCTCTGCCCCTATGACGATGCGCGCGATTTTGCCTGCCGTTCTCTGGCGCGTTCGGCTCCGCGCTCATTCCCACGTCGCGCCTCGCTACTGCCATGGCTGCCCTGGTTGTTCTGGTTACGCCCATTATGGGAAGTCTGTGCGCCCTGTGCGCCTGGTACGCTTTGTGTCAGGCGCAGCGAAGACGGCTGGCGGCCCCGCTGCGGTTGAGAAGGGGGTGTTGGGCGGAGCGCGGATGCCGCCTGTTGACGTGGGCCAGATTTGACTCCCTGCTGTTGCTGTGCTGGTTGGTTCGTGCCTGTATTTCCAGCGTTTCTCCCGTTGACGGGCGCCTGCGCGGTGCGCCCAGCCGGTGTTTGCGCCAGCGGCGGCTCGGTGCGTCGGGTGTTCTCGGCTTTCTGCGCGAGTACCTGATCATGCTGAAGGGGTGAATTGGGCGCCGCTTCTTCGGAAGCGATGAGCGCCGAGGCGGTTGTTGGCGCGGTGGGCGTAAGCGCCTGCTCTTCCTCTACCACGCGTTGCGCCGCATCGCTACGATCTACGCTGCGATTCGGCGTGGTGGGTGGCGTGTCGGCGTTGGCGTCATCGGGCGTAGAGCGCACCACCTTCACCTTGGTGATGCGCCGCCCCTTCGCGCCCAGTACCGTCAGCGTGAGACCGTCTGAAGTGACGGTATCGCCCACGCTGGGGATTTTATCGAGTTGGGCATAGACCAGGCCGCCAAGCGTGTCGTAGTCTTCGCTGGTGAGATCGGTCTCTAATAGTTCGTTGAGGTCATCGAGGCTGATCTTTGCGTCAACGATATACTCATTAGGGCCAACCTGCTCGAAAAGCTGCTCTTCCTTATCATACTCATCCTGGATGTCGCCAATGATCTCCTCAACGAGGTCTTCGATTGTGACCAATCCAGCGACCGCGCCATACTCATCCACCACCATTGCGATATGCACATGCTGGCGTTGCATCTCGTGCAACAGGTCATCGAGCCGCTTGGATTCAGGCACGAAGTATGGCTCACGCAGGGGCAGATCGCGCACAAGTTGTGGACGCGGAGCCATTTTAGCCTGCGACGCCAGCACGCGCAACAGGTCTTTGGCGTAGAGCACTCCCACGATGTCGGCGCCAGCCGCGTCATAGACGGGGATACGTGATTGGCCGCCCTGGACAATCAACTGCGTCACGGCGTCAACAGTGTCGTTGATCTTGACCGTCACCATATCCACACGGGGAATCATGATCTCGCGCACGGCGGTATCGGCCAGGTCGAAGACGTTGTGGATCATCTCGCGCTCTTCTTCTTCGAGCACGCCCTCTTCTTCGCCAACCTCCACAAGCAGACGCAATTCATCTTCTGTGACGAACGGGCCACGGCGTTTTCCCTGCACCCCAAACATCCGCAGAATACCTGAAGTAATCGCGTTGAGTGTATAGACGGCGGGGCGCAAAATATACGCCAGCGCCTCCACAGGGCGAATCAGCCAGCGTGCCCAGACTTCAGGCGCCTGCACGGCGGCGGTTTTCGGCGTCACCTCACAGAAGATCAGCACGATGATGGAAAGCAACACGGTCGAGACGGCTTCAGCGCCGGTGAAATCGAGGCTGATGGCGATCAGCGTTGCCAGAGTGGAGGCGGTGATCACCGCGACATTGCTGACGATCAGGATGGTGGAAAGAAACACATCGGGATGTTCGAGGATGCGGCGGATGCGCTGCGCCGTTTCGTCGCCTTCCTCCGCCTGATTGCGTATTTTAATGTGGCTGACCGAGGTCAGGGAGGTCTCTGCCGCCGAGGCCGCCGCCGCCAGCAACAATGTGAGCAGCAGCGCGATCAACAGCGCCCAGTCGTAGCTGGGGAAGCTGTGGGGCAGCCAATGTTGTACGTGTTGTACTAAAGAAAACCGTTCAAGCTGACTACCTATCTGAGCGAGATGTCCGCCGTTCAGAAGGGACGTCAGCCAACTACTGTGACTTTCCACCTACTCTCACAAAACCTTTCGCGATGCGCGGTTAGTTCGCGCGTTCAGGAGGGTGATCAGGCGATGAGCCTGTACGTTGTTCCTGATCTTCTCTATGATCTATACGTTTGGCGGCGTCAGTCGTTTCTGCCGACGCCGGATGATTGTCGCCAAGTTCATCCCTTTTGCCGATGATCTCACTGTTGGCGCCTGCCTCTTCACTCGCCTCTTCACTCGCCTTCTCGCTCTCGCGCGCAGAGCGCACTTTGCGGACAATGCGGGCAGGCATGCCGAGGGCAAGCTGACCGGCGGGCACATCGCGTGTGACGACGCTTCCCGCGCCCGTGCTGGCGTCGTCTTCGATGGTGACGGGCGCCCGCAGGAGGGTATCGCAACCCAGGAAGACGCGCTCACCCACTGTGGTATGATGCTTCTCATGCCCGTCGTAGTTCATGGTGATCGTTCCCGCGCCGACGTTTGTGTCAGCGCCGAGGGTGGCGTCGCCGATGTAGCTGAAATGGTGCATCTGCACGCGCTCGCCAATCGTCGCGTTTTTCACCTCGGCGTAGTTGCCCAGGTATGCGCCTGACTTCAGACGGGCGCCAGGGCGCAGGTGGCTCATGGGGCCGACATGCGTCTTGTCTTCCATGAGAGCTTCCTCCACCCATGACGCAAGTACCACACAGTCGGCGCCAATCTGGCTATCGCGCACGACGCTTTGCGGGCCAATCTCGCAACGCTCGCCAATCATCGTCTTCCCTCTGAGGGACGTTCCGGGGCGCAGCACAGTATCCTGGCCGATACGTACATCACAGTCCACAAAGGTAGACGCAGGGTCAACGACGGTGACGCCCGCCAGCATATGCGCCTGGAGGATGCGCGCCCGCATGATCCGTTCTGCCTCTGCAAGCTGTACCCGGTCGTTGACGCCAAGTGTCTCTTCGAGCGGCGCGCTGACGGTGGCGATGGGCTGTCCCTCCTGCGCGGCCAGCGTGACGAGATCGGTCAGATAATATTCCCCGTTGGGATGCGCCACAAGACGAGCAAGCTGCGGCCAGAGCCAGTCTGCGGCGAAGAGATAGACGCCGGAGTTGACCTCCTGAATGCCCATCTGTTCAGGGGTGGCGTGGCGTTGTTCGACGATCCCACTCACTCGCCCTGTGGCGTCGCGCACGACCCGCCCATACTCGTTAGGCTGCGCGGCTATCCCCGTCAGAAAGGTGAGCGTCGCATTGGCCTCTGCGTGTGTGGTGAGCAAGCTCCTGAGCGTTTCTGGGCGGATCAGCGGCGTGTCGCCATAGAGCACGAGGATGGTATCAGGGATCGGCGCCTCGCCTGGGATGGTCGCATCGGCCTGGGCTACATGCACGGCATGGCCGGTGCCCAATTGCTCGTGTTGGATGACGTAAGTCAACGGCGCGTCAGCGGGCGCCCAACGCAAGCTATCTTGCACGCGCCCAGCCTCATGCCCCAGCACGACGAGATACCGCGCCACGGTGAAGCGATCATCGGCTGGCGCGTTGTTGGGATGGAAGGCTGCGTCGGCGGCGCGCAAGACGTGTTCGAGCATAGAGCGCCCGGCAACGGTGTGTGTGACCTTGGGATACTGTGAGCGCATGCGGGTTCCCAGGCCAGCCGCCAACACCACCACGCCGACCGTATACGCCGATCTCATGGATTACGCCCGACCCCTCTGCGCGCCTGCGTGACGCCCCATTGACCACATGCCACGTTGGAGATTGGAAAGTACAACCACTGGTGGCTCGGGCGCCAGGATTCGAACCTGGGATCGTGGATCCAAAGTCCACTGCCTTACCGCTTGGCCACGCCCGAATGAGAAACTACCTGCCAATTGATGTTGCTCAATCGAGCAGAACATCTTTGCGTTTCGCACGGCTGTAGCATATCATATTCTTGCCTCGTTCGGCAAGTAGGCATGGGCGTAGAAAGTGAGAAAACCGGATGGATGACTACCCCACAATATTCACCAGCCGCCCTGGCACGTAGATCACCTTCTTCGCCGGACGGCCATCCAGCGCAGCCTGGGCTTTGGGGCTGGCAAGCGCCAGCGCACGTACCTCGTCTTCGGCGATGTCGGGCGCGGCCTCCAGCTTGTCGCGCAGCTTGCCGTTGACCTGCACGATCAGTGTGATCGTCTCGGCGACCGTCAGCGCGGGATCGTAGGCGGGCCAGCTTTGATCGTGGACGCTTTCGGTATGCCCAAGCATGTGCCAGAGTTCCTCGGCGATGTGCGGCGTCATCGGGGCCAGCAGAGTGAGCAGCGTCTCGATGGCGGCGCGGAAGGTGGGCGTCTGTGTGATGGCTGGCGACTCCTCACGCGCTTTGTTCAGCCCGTTGACAAACTCCATCAGTCCGGCCAGCGCCGTGTTGAAGCGCATCTCTGCGTAGTCGTCGGTCACGCGGGCGATCATCCGGTGGCGCAGCCGCTCAATGCCGCGCTCCGCTGCTGTTGGCGTCGCGCCATCCTGGCTGGCTCCGTTCACCACATGATGATCACTGCCGCTCTCATCAAGCGTCTCGGTGACGAGCGCCCAGACGCGATTGAGGTAGCGCCGCACGCCCTCGATGCCCTGATTGTTCCACGGGCCACCCTGATCAAACGGCCCCATGAACATCAGGAAGGCGCGCACGGCGTCGGCTCCGTAGCGTTCGACCACCGCGTCGGGCGCGATCACGTTCCCACGCGACTTCGACATCTTCACGCCATCCGGCCCAAGCACCGTGCCCTGGTGATAGAGCTTGATGAACGGCTCATCGAAGTTGAGCCAACCCATGTCACGCAGCGCCTTGACAAAGAAGCGCGCGTAGAGCAGGTGCATCACGGCATGCTCCGCGCCACCAATGTAGCGATCCACCGGCAGCCACTTCGCCACCTTGTCAGGCGCCCACGCCGCGTTGTCGTTGTGCGCGTCGGCGTAGCGCAGGAAGTACCACGACGAGCAGATGAACGTATCGAGCGTATCCGTCTCGCGGGTGGCAGGCTCGCCGCAGATGGGGCAGGTGGTATGCAGGAAGCTGGGATCGTAGCGCAACGGCGACTCGCCCGTCGGCTTGAAGTTCGCCTCGTCGGGCAGCCGGACAGGGAGCTGATCCTCCGGCACAGGGACGGCGCCGTGCTCTGGGCAGTAGACGATGGGGATCGGCGCGCCCCAGTAGCGTTGGCGGCTCACCAGCCAATCGCGCAGACGATAGGTCGTCGCGGCGCGGCCAACCTTTTTGTGCTCCATCCACTCGATCACTTTACTGATGGCCTGATCGGGCGGCGCACCATCGAACTGGCCGGAGTTGACCATCGCGCCGTGCGCCGTGAGGGCATGTTCCCAGGTTTCGGGATCGGTTAGCGGTTCGTCGCCGTCGCGGATGACCTGTTTGATGGGCAGGTTGAACATGCGGGCAAACTCGAAGTCGCGTTGGTCGTGCGCGGGTACGCCCATCACTGCGCCAGTGCCATAGCCCATCAGCACATAGTCGGCGATCCAGATGGGAACCTGTTCGCCGCTGACGGGATTGGTCACAAATGTTCCGAGCGCCACGCCCGTCTTGGGGCGCGCAGCGTCTGTGCTCAGGCGGTCAATCTCGGTCTCGTGGCGCGCCTGCTCGATATACGCCTGAACGGCCTTACGCTGCTTGGGCGTGGTCAGCCGCTCCACCAATGGATGCTCAGGCGCAAGCACAAAGAAGGTGACGCCGTAGATGGTGTCGGGCCGCGTGGTGAAGACGGGAATCTCGACACGCTCCTCAGGCTCGATCACAAACTTACCAGTCGCGGGATTCTTGCGGCGCTTGCCTGGGATGTGCGCGACGAAGCGTACCTCTGCGCCCTCACTCTTGCCGATCCAGTTCGTCTGCATCACGCGCGTCTTCTCCGGCCAATCCAGCCCATCGAAGCGCAGCAGTTCGTCGGCGTATTTGGTGATACGCATCAGCCATTGATCGATCTCGCGGCGCTCAACGGGGGTGTGGCAGCGTTCGCAGGCCCCGCCAACCACTTGCTCGTTGGCAAGCGTGGTGTTGCACGAGGGGCACCAGTTCGCGGGCGCTTTGGTGCGATAGGCCAGGTCATGTTTGTAGAATTGCAAAAAGAGCCATTGTGTCCAGAGGTAGTAATCGGGCAGGCAGGAGACGATCTCGCGCGACCAATCCCAGCCAGCGCCCATCTTGCGCAGTTGGCGGCGCATGTTCTCGATGTTGTCGAGCGTCCATGTGCGCGGCTGAATGTTGCGCTTGATGGCGGCGTTCTCTGCGGGCAGGCCAAAGGCGTCGAAGCCGATGGGCTGCATGACGTTGTAGCCACGCATGCGGGTGAAGCGTCCGAAGATGTCGGCGCCGGTGTAGTTGTACCAGTGGCCGATATGCAGATCGCCCGACGGATAGGGAAGCATCACCAGGTTGTAAAATTTGGGACGTGGGTCGTCGTCGCGCGCGACGCCGTAATCTTCCTCGGCCCACCGCGCCTGCCACTTCGCCTCGATCTCGCCGGGCTGATACATTGTGCGAACCATGCTATGTGCCATCTCTGTCTTTACTCTCTGAAACGTCTGCACTGTTTTGCTCACTATCGTTCAGTGTAGAGTGTATCCCAAAGCCGATACGGATCGCCAGAGAAGAGTCCGCACTGTCCGCTCTCTAGGCGGACTTCGTGGCGCAGCCCCTAGGCGCGGTTTCACCCGCCCGTACCCACGCCACTAACGCCTGCCCTGCCACGTTCAACCTTACGCTACCCAATAAAATCCTCAGTGAGCCAGACCTGCCCATTGGCGTAGATGATCCCCAGGCCAACCTCGGTATTCGCGTCGTTGACGATGTTGTAGTGGTGGTCGTACTGCGTCAACGATTCCGCCATCATGGCGTTGTCAATCGTGGTAATGCCGCTGTCCAGCCCATAGCCGTCAGCCGAGCCGATGTTCTCGGCCCAATAGGTAAACTTAACTCCAGTGGCGTCAATGCGATCCTTTGGGCTGGAGCCGTCGCTGCCCATGTGGCTCAGTGATTGATGCTGGAACATATCGCATGAGTGCGCCTCGGAAGCATGAGCCAGCGTGGGATTGAGCGTGAGCGGCCTGGCGTGCACGGCGGCGCGATGCTGGTTAAGTAGGTTGAGCAGGAAGGTCTGCGCTGCGGTGTCATCGGAGGTGATGACGCAACTGACGCCGTTGACCGTGACGGTATCGGGTGTGGCAGTTGGCGCTGGTGTGACCGTGCGCGCGGGGTGTGTAGGCTGGGTGGCGGCGGTGTGCGCCGGGCTGACCTGCGCGCTTGTTCCGCCTGGGGTGGTGGGCAAGGGTTGAAAAAAGACCTTGAACGCGCCCATCGCCAGCGCCACCAGCGCGATCACGAGCGCGTAGGCAAGTGGTACGAGCCAGCGGTGGCGCTTCCAGATCGATTTGGCGGGCAGGGATGGCGCATTGCCCGATCTACCCTGTTGAGTGGGAGCATCGTACCCATTTGTCGTATCGTTCGTCGTATCTCTCTCAGAAAGCGTTCGCATGCCAATAGCGCCCCGTTCTCGTGCTTCGCAGTCACCCGGTCTTCCATTGTGAAGGGCAGGCGGCGATTCGTCAAGGGCGCTAGCCGGAATGGACGACAGCCTAGCCGACGCGCCGACGATCTTTGCTGTCGTGGCGGCGCTTGTGGATGACGTGGCCGACATGCGAGAGCGAGCGGATTACCTCGATGGTTTTTGGGAAGCCGCCAGCGACGGGAATCAGCGCAAGGCAATTCAACCCAACACCAACCCAATCGCGACGACCTAGGTCGGCGGTGATGTCGCGCATGGCGCAGAGGTCGCCGATGGCGGGCAGAAAGCCACAGATAATCTGAGTGACGGCGCCAGGGATACCCAGATCAGTCGCATAATCTCCCAGGAAGGCGCCCCGGAACACATCGCTTATGAACGAGTGACGCCTGGGCGCGGGAACAGAGGCATACGTCTGGCCCTGCGCCGGAACTGACGCATAGGGATAATATGCGTGGGGCTGCGCATAGGGCATGGATTGAGGGTGTTGTGGCGGCTGCATTTGCTGCATTGGCATGACTCCTTACGGCCAGAGCGATAGGCGCTGATCGCGTTTGACGATGATGAAGACGATACACTGACGGCGCATTAGCTGGTAGCTCATGTACGTTGCAGACCCTCTTTCGGTAGCAACACCCTGGAAAACCTGTAGCGCCAATGCCAGCTGTACACGCGTTACATACGTTTCTCCATCATGTCACGTTACGACATATATTGTGTCACGCTGTGATGGAGCATTCAGTATGCCAGTTCGACAGATTTTTGTTCCTCTAGACAAGGGGTCGTTCCTCTCTGTTATAGTATGCAAAGCGCGTTGCCTGGGTAACACCACAGGCATGGCCGGGTGGCTCTACAGGGGTAGCGCCAGTGAAGCCAGAGAGGGGGCGCGAGATGGCGACCATCGAGTTTGCCGACGTCACGAAGGAGTATCCGGGGGCCAGCGAACCTGCGGTCAACCATGTGAGCTTTACCGTACGTGAGGGCGCGATCTGTATGCTGCTCGGCACCTCAGGCTCCGGCAAGACGACGCTGCTGCGTATGGTCAATCGCCTGATCGATCCTACGTCGGGGAAGATTCTGATCGATGGCGTCGCCACCACCGCGAGCGATCCCATCAAGCTGCGGCGGGGCATTGGCTACGTCATTCAGCAGGTGGGGTTGTTTCCTCATCTGACCATCGCCGAGAACGTGCGCATTGTCCCCTCGATTTTGGGGCAGCCCGCCAACCTGACCACCGGGCGCGTTGACGAACTCCTGACGCTGGTTGGCCTCGAACCCAAAGAGTATCGCCGCCGGTATCCCCGCCAGTTGAGCGGCGGCCAACAGCAGCGTGTCGGGCTGGCGCGGGCGCTGGCCGCCGATCCCAAGGTGATGTTGCTTGATGAGCCGTTTGGCGCGCTCGACGCCATCACCCGTGAGCGCTTGCAGGACGAACTGCTGCGCATTCAGGGCGGCGTCAGCAAGACGATGATCTTCGTCACGCATGACGTGCAGGAGGCGCTGAAGCTGGGCGATCAGATCGCTGTGATGTCCGAGGGCAAGCTGATCCAGTTTGGCGCGCCGGGCGAGCTGATTATGTCGCCCGCAAATGATTTCGTGCGGCGGCTCATCGGGGCCGATAACATCCTGCGCCAGTTCGAGTATCTTTCCGTGGTGGTGGCGCTCGAACCAGGCGCCGCGCCGACATCCGTGCGGATTGGCTCCGATGCGACACTGATGCGCGCGTTGCTCACGCTGATCGAGACCGGGCAAAACGCGCTGACGGTTGAGGACGATGGAAACGTGTTGGGGCAGGTGAGCCTCGCCAGTATGTATCGTGCGCTCGGCAAAACAGGCGCGCTACCCGGCGTCTCCGCTGACTCTGCTGAGGCGCCCAAACGGCGCGCCACACCCGCCGCGCAATAGCGCCTGATTCTCCTGTCGTTTCTGGCGCCGGTCGCCTGTAGGTGAGGAATTACGCCATGTCCTTCCTGCTCGATCCCTTCAATTGGGATCCCATCAATCCCAATAACATCCCGTACTACATTCAGGTACATATCACCATAGTGATCGAGAGCCTGCTCATTGCGCTGGTGATCGCCGTGCCGTTTGCGCTGGTGTGTGCGCGCTTCCGCACGGTCTCGCTGCTGGTGATCACCCTTGCTGGCGCGATCTATACCATCCCCAGCGTGGCGGCGATGGTGTTTCTCATCCCCTTCACCCAACTCAATCCGCCGACAGTCATCATCCCGCTGGTGGCCTATGCGCAGATCACGCTGATCCGCAACATCGTCTCAGCGATTCGCGCGGTTGACCCGGCGCTGATGGATGTGGGGCGAGCGATGGGGATGAACTGGCTGCAATTGCAACTGCGTGTCGTCACGCCTCAGGCGTTGCCGCTAGTCATCGCGGGCCTGCGGGTAACGACGGTCACAACGATTGGTATTACCGCCATCGGCTACTTCGTTGGACAGGACACGCTTGGCTACTTCGTGTTCAACGGCATCGAGAACGGCTACAACGACGAGATTCTCGCTGGAGCCATTCTGATGATCGTCCTGGCAGTGGGAGCCGACCTGGCGCTCCTGCTGATCCAGCGTATTCTGCCACGGCTGTTGCTCTGGACACTCGATGGGCTGGCGATGGCGCGCTACACCCTGCGGACGCTGTGGGCAAGCCGCCAGCGTGCGGGCGCTGCGTCTGCCGCATAGGCTACAGCGTATGACCGGTTACAGAGCAGTGCCACAGAACAGAAAGGAGCCACACGATGAATATCTGGCAGCAGATGTGGGCGATCATCACCGCGCCGGGTGGCGTCTATCAAAGCTATGCCTGGGATTCGATCAAGCTATCGCTGGTGGCCATCGTGCTGGCGTTTGTGATTGCGACGCCGCTTGGCATGTTGGTGGCGCGCCAGCCCATCGCGGCCTTCATTGCGGCCAACCTGAGCGGCGTGTTGCGCGCTATCCCAATTCTTGCCTTCCTGGCTGTGGCAATTGATTACCTGGGCACGGGGTTCAAGCCATCGCTGGTGGCGCTGGTGATCACTGGCGTCCCGCCGATTCTGCTGAACACCATCGCGGGCTTCCAGGGGATTGATCCGGCCCTGCTCGACGCGGCGAAGGGGCTTGGCATGACACGCTGGCAAACGCTCTTGCGCGTAGAGGCGCCGCTGACGTTGCCCTCGGTTGCGGCGGGCATGCGTACCTCGGCGGTGCAGATTATCGCGACGGCGGCGCTGGCTGCGCTGATCGGTGGCGGCGGTTGGGGGGTATATATCCTCGATGGCGACTACCACCTGAACGACGCCGAACTCTTTGTCGGCGCGGGATCGTTCATTCTCCTGGCATTTGCCGCCGAGTTCGCGCTGGCTGGGGTGCAGCGATTGGTGACGCCACGCGGTGTGTTGGTGGCGCAGGCCAGACCTGATGAGGCGCTTGATCTGGCGAGCGCGCCAGCCACCGAGCCAACCACGCAAGCCGCGTAAATTATGTGGGATGGCTGGCGTCCTGAAATTGCCCCGGACGAAGCGCGTTCTGGGGTGTAAAGATGTAGGTTGACGGTTTTTTAAGTGTACCCAAGAGTACCAAGGTTGAGGCGGCGCGCTCTCGCGTGGGCGGGAAGTCGGCGCCGCTATGAAGAGCGAACACTGGGAGGACTTTCTTCATGTACTCGTGGTTGAAACTGGCGCGTGGCTTCTTGGGCAAGGGGCTGGCGCTCTCGCTGATTGCGCTTTCTGTGCTGATAGGGCTGAGCGCCTGCGGCGGTGGTGGCGGCTCGTCGAGCGCCGTGACTATCATCGTCGGCGGCAAGCTCGATACTGAGGCGCAATTGCTCACCACCATGTATGTCTTGTTGTTGCGCCAGGCAGGCTATCATGTGATAGATAAAGCTGCGCTCGGCACCAACAGCATCGTGGACGCCGCGATCCGCTCCGGCGCGATTGATATGTATCCTGAGTTTACGGCGACGGGCCTGGCGCGCCTGGGTCTGAAGACGACACATAATCCGCAACAGGATTACCAGCTCGTCAAACAGGGCTATGAGCAGCAGTTCCATATCACCTGGCTCGATCCCGCGCCGCTGGACGACACCTATGGCATCTGCACGACCAAGGCAAATGCCCAGCGGCTCGGCATCAGCAAAATCTCGGACATCGTGCCGCTGGTGAAGGCTGGCAAAGACAACCGCATCGCCACGCCGCCTGATGGGCAGTCCGACCCGAACGTGTTGCCGGGCCTTGCTTCGCCAAGCAGCTATGGGTTGTCGTTCCCTGCGGACTCCACTCATACGATTGTCGAGGACGAGGCGCTGACCTTCAAGTCGGTGCAGGACGGTCAGGCGGATTTCAACATCTGCTATACCACTAGCCCGCTGATCTCAGCCGACAACTTTGTGCTGTTGACCGACGACAAGAACTCGTTCCCGATCTACAATCCCGCGCCGATTGTGCGTGACGACACGCTCCATAAGGCGCCGAATATCCCTAGCATCCTCAATCCGCTGGCGCCCAAGCTGACGACGGCTGCGATCATCCCGCTCAATACGATGGTTGCGGTGGGCCACCAGCCTGTGGCTCAGGTGGCGGCGAACTGGCTGCGGCAGGAGGGGTTGCTGCACTGACCCTCTAACCCGCTGACCCCCTTCCCTACATGGGAAGGGGGTATATTGTTAGGGACGACATGGTTATGTGTCTCAGGAGGTGTGTTGTAGTTGAAAAGGGCAGGATAAAGCGATGGGAACAGACGTAAAGGGGACTGAGAAAGCGGCGCGGCGTGCGTTGGGGATCGATCCCGGCACGGCGCGGCTTGGCTATGCGGTGATCGAGGAGCAACGGGGCAAGCTGACGCTGCTGGCGTGTGGGGTGGTCAGTACGACGCCCTCGCTGACCATGCCTGAGCGGCTGTTGCGCATCTATCGGGAGACGACGGCGATTGTCGCCGAACACCATCCCCAGGAGATGGCAGTCGAAGAGTTATTCTTCGCGAAGAACGTGACGACCGCCGTCGCCGTGGGGCAGGCGCGCGGAGTAGCCCTGTTGGTGGCAGCGCAGGCAGGGCTGAGCGTGCATGAATACAAGCCAATGCAGGTGAAACAGGCGGTGCATGGCTATGGATTGGCGAGCAAGGCGCAGGTGGGCGAGATGGTAAAAGTGTTGCTGCGCCTCTCGGCGGTTCCCTCGCCCGACGACGCTGCCGACGCCGCAGCCATTGCGATCTGCCATCTCAATACGCTGCATGTCTAAGGCCGTGAACCTCACTTCTTTATCCCTCCCCCGATGGGAAAGGGGAAATCCGCCGCTTTATCTCTTTGGCGCCTGATGTAGAATGTATATGTCGCCGATCAGGTGATGACCTGTGGTTACTTGTGGTTACCCGATCGGCGAGGGAATGGGCGCGCTCTTCATGTAGTATGGAGAGCGCGTCTTTTCACTGGCAGAAAGGCACTATGCGGTCAGATAGGCGTTCTGCCAGGTGCTGTAGGTCGGGAACAGGTTCGAGGTGAACGAGAAGCCATGCAGCTTCGGCGTCGCTACCCAGAACAGCTTCCCTTGATCCAGCGTGATCCAGGCGACCTGCGTCACCAGGCTCTGCTCCGCCTGCTGGTAGACCGCCACGCGCGCTGGCCCATTGGGCATCGCATCGCCTTTGAGCATCAACGCATTGGCCTGGGTGTCGTTGATGTTGTTCAGGTTGTTGCCACCGCCATCAGCGGGCGGCAACGCCTGCAATGAGGTCCAGTCCTGCATATCCGGATAGTCATCGGCATACGCAATCAGCCAGGCGGCGGGCGGCGAGGCGCTGGTAATCGCCTTGAGCAGTTGCGGGAACGTGACCGGCGTCTCGGTAATCGGATAGCCGGGGAACGTCGTGCGCCACTGGTCAAGGATGGCGTTGGACAGTTCCAACGAACTGCTGTCGTTGGTGGTGTAGTAGTTGAGCGTCGGGCACTTGGCAAACGAGCCGCCACAGTGCGCGTTGGCGTACTGTTGCAGTAGTTGTCGCGCCAGAGTGGGATTGCCGCTCAGGTCATTGACCTGTCCATCCGGCCCCGTCAGGTTCGGGTTGTAGCCTGGATTGCCCTGCGGGATCATGTGGTTGGAGGCAAACACCGTCCC
>JAJPIU010000044.1 GCA_021324535.1 Pseudomonadota bacterium | reverse complement strand
GCTGAGACGGCGGTTGACCTCGAAACGCTGGACATCCTGGCCGAGTGTGGCGTGCGCTACACCGTGCTGGCGCCGTGGCAGTCCGCCGAGCCGATTGACCCCACCGATCCGTATCTTGTGCGGCTCCCCAGTGGACGCAGCATCACCATATTCTTCTACAATGGCCCACTGAGCGGCGGCGTCTCGTTCAACGAAGACCTGAGCCGCAACGCCGACGATTTCGCAGCAAATGTTTTGCCCCACCATCTGAATCCTGAGAAGGTGGCGCGCGGTGAAGATCAGTTGATCGTCATCGCCTCCGACGGTGAACTGTATGGCCACCACAAAGCCTGGCGCGACAAATTCCTGCAACGATTGACACATGAGGCCGCGACGAACGCGGGCTTCGAGGTGACGACGTTGGGACGCTACCTACGTGCGCATCCGCCCACCCGCGAGGCCACACTCCGGGCGCCAAGCGCATGGAGCTGTGCGCATGGCGTGGCGCGCTGGAGCACGGGCTGCGCCTGTACCGAGGGCGATTCCTCCTGGAAGCCAGCCCTCCGCCACGCGCTCGATCAGCTCAGCATGCAGCTCGACAAAGCCTTCGAGCAGGGAACGGCGCAGACGCTGTCCGACCCTTGGGGCGCACGCGACGCCTACCTGGGTCTGCGCAACGGCTGGGTCTCCGCCGCTGACTTCTGGGCGCGCTACGGCGTAAAGGGGCGCCGTCCCCACTCGCCATCACTCGAAGCGCAGGCCATTCAACTGCTGGAAGCGCAATATTACGGGCAGTGGATGTACACCAGTTGCGGCTTCTTCTTCGAAGACATAGACCGCATTGAGCCGCGCAACGACATCGCCTTCGCCCGCCGCGCGATCAGTCTGGTCTGGCAGGCGACCCATCTTGACACCCAAACTGACTTCCTGCGCAACCTCGAAGCGGCGCATAGCTGGCGTACCGGTGTGACTGGCGCGACGCTCTATCGGAACCTGCCTCGCTTGCCAGCCCATCTCTTGCCGCCAGACGATGCGCCCACGACGCAAGCAAGCTCGGCGGCGTGATAACTCATCCCAAATTGCCCCTTGACCGCATGAGACGACTCGGCTATACTTGACTTGGCCATCAGCAATGGCGTCTGCTCAGTGGAACATAGCAGGCAACAGTATCAAGTAGCAGGCGGGATATGCCCAGAGAAATGTAGTAGTGGACAGCGATATGGCGCTATCCACTAACTCTTGCCCTACCCCTATTTTAGTAACACAGGAAAGAGGCAACGGCATGGCAACGGCATGGCAGTAAGCTCCTCACACTATGTGGCGCGATGATTGCGTTGATGAGTAGTCTTCTCGCCGGATTGGTCACAGCTCCAACGGTAAGCGCACACGCAGCACGACAAAGCAGCACAACCCCGCACACAACATCAACATGCGCTCAACCACCTGCCCATGTAGACTTGGCCACTCTCTCCGACGCACAATTGGCTGTCTATGGCCTACCATCACGCGCACGTTTCGCGGGCAAGTTCGGTGTGTGGCGCACCATCCTGCAGCACGCTAAGCATCGTTCGTGTGATCCTGGAATCCCAACAAAACAACATATGGCGTCGCCAATCAACTCTCGTTCAGGGTGTGGCAGCCGCTGTAAAGGCTACAGCACGGAATCGGATAAGTGGGCGGGAAATATTGCCCTTAATCATGGCTATAACCAGGTTGAAGCCTCATGGACTGTGCCTTGTATCTCTAGTTCATCCTATAAGCCTGCTGATTCCAACCTCAGTCATCCGCGCCAGGCATACTTCGTTATTGAGGATTATTCTACACAGAAATACGTTACCATCGCCGATGGTGATGGTAGTTTTAATACGCTGAGCGATGGCACAACCGCCGAGTGGATTGTCGAGCGTGTTCAGCCAACCTACAACAACATCTCTGGCCCATTCATGGCGCTGGCCGACTTCTCGCCCACAGAAATGCTCTTCACGGCTGCGCTTACCATACAGAACGGTGTCACTGAGTATGTTGGGCAAACAACTCATACGTATAACATCTTGTATGATTACGACGCTAACTGGTGTGGCGATTTTTGTCCCGTTGAGCTTGCCCATCCCCAATCAATCAGTGGCAATGGGCAAAATTTCCCTATCCACTTCGACGCCTCCTATTGACGAGGATGGCTGACCACTTTCATTCAGGTTTCTCAAGTAGCGCACAAAGGAGGCTATCAGCATGAAGGCGCGCATCATTTCCATCTTCGCTGCGGTGAGCGTTATCATCGTGATTACTACCCTGCTCTTCACAGGGCGGGGTATGCTCCGATCATTCTTCCATCAAGGATATTCCAGTGATCTAGGAGGTACTGTCCCTCCCTGGACGTTCATCTGGCATCCGGCGCATCCTATTAGCCAGAACGTTCCTGCTCAGAGAGCGTTTTTCGAGGGCGCGCGCGGGGTGGACTCTTCTGGCAATGAACATCTTATCTATGCCGCCGTCTGGCTGATGGTAGGGCCAACGCATGGCGAAGCGATTGTGCAGTTCGCCAAAGGCGACTCGTTTCTAGCCCAGGCGGCGCTCAGTGTCAATCCTACCACGCATGACTGGGATGGTGGCGGTGGTGATCTCCCTCCCCACCAGCCGTGTGGTAAGGGATACATCCAGTATACCTATCTTGGCCCCGTCTGCAATTTTGGCTTTGGGCAAGGCGCTAAAGGGCCATTTGCGCAATGGTCGGCGCCAGACGGGAATCTATTTCTTGCAGATCGCTTGCCTTACCAGGCAACTCGCCCGGCGGGTGCAACCTCAGTCCTGCTGGGGAAGGCGCCTAGCTGGATGACGCAGCCAGGATTTGGCTATACCTCGGTGGTTGTCCCTCTGCCCAATGGGCATACCTTTCTGCTGGCCAGCACGGCCGGAACCACGCATACACTGGCCGCCGCGCAAGCCATCATGGCGCATCTCGATAGCTTTCTACCGGAGCAATAAAACAACATAGAGGCAACCTACATGAAGAGTCCGCGCAGGCGGACTTTGTGGAAGCGCCTCGGCGCTTCCCTTAGGCGCGGTTTCAACCGCCCGCCTACTCTTCGGCCAGCGGCACAGCGAACGAGAAGACGCTGCCCTGGCCCACGCGGCTCTTCGCCCAGATGGAGCCGCCGTGGAGCTCGATCAGGTGGCGCGTGATCGCCAGCCCCAGCCCGGTGCCGGTCGCGCGCCCGTCGCTGTAACCGTCCGCTTTTCCTTCGCCCCCCGTCGCACTCAGCGTGGGAAGGCTAGCGGGCGTTGGGCGGTCGGGCAGGCTGGCAGCGCGGGTGCGGGCGCGGTCAACCTTGAAGAATCGCTCAAACACGCGCGGCAGGTCGTCTTCGTCAATGCCAATGCCCGTATCGCGCACACGTACAATCAACATGGGGCATGGCTCAGCGCGTGTGGCGTCGTCTGCAACAGGAGAGGTTGGCTTATGCGACGCCAGTAAGCCTGTAGTAGTTGTCGGCTCCTGCGCAGTGGCGATGTCGGCTACTTCAGCGGAGACCGTCACCTCGCCACCAGCGGGCGTATACTTCAGCGCGTTGTCAATCAAGTTGATCAGCGCCTCGGCGATGCGTTCGCCATCCACCAGCGCATCGGGCAATGCGTCCGGCGTCTCGGCATGCAAGCGTACGCCATACGCCTTGGCAAGCGGCGTCATGCGTTCGATTGCCACCTCGATCAAGCCAAGCATATCAGTGGGTTCACGGCGCAGCTTGAGGTTTCCCGACTCTATGCGCGAGAGTTCGAGCAGTTCGTTGACCATCTGCGTCAGGTGATCGATCTCGCCCATGATGCGCAGCCCAAACTGGCGCGCCGCGTCGGGATCGCGTTCGAGCGCGTTGAGCAGCGTCTCGGCCAGCAGCTTGATTGCAGCCAGCGGTGTGCGCAGCTCGTGCGAGACGTGCGCCACGAAGTCGCGCCGTGTGGTTTCCAACCTCCTGATAGCCGTCAGGTCTTCTATGGTTAAGATGAGATATCTTACGGGCGCATCGTCGGTATCTGTCCGGTCTGTGAGCGATCCAGTGGGGAGAGGTACGCTGGCGCCCGTCTGGAAAATCGAGGCGGGATTGGCTGCGGCATTGGAGCGTTTCTCCTGTGAGGGAGTAATCCGTAATGGTGTGACGACGACGTGCCATGTCTGGCCGGTAGTGACACGCTGGAAGGTGCGCTCGGTCGGCGTGTTCGTGAGCGCGGCGTCTTGCAGCAGACGTGTGGTGTCGTAGTCCTGAAGGACACTGGCGGCGCCCCGGCCAATGACCTGTTCGCGTGGCAGCCCAGCCAGCGC
>JAJPIU010000066.1 GCA_021324535.1 Pseudomonadota bacterium | reverse complement strand
CGCCTCGTCATAGCGGTTCAGGGCGGCGAGCGCATTACCTTTGTTTGTCCAGGCTTGCGCTAACGTCGGGTCAAGCGTGGTCGCCTGCTCATAGGCGATCAGCGCTTGTGTGTACGCTGTTTCAGCGTAGTACGTGCTGCCCAGATAGAACAGCGCTTCTATGTCGCCAAGGCGGGAAAACAACCAAAGAAGCTCGTCTCGGTCGTGCGCCAGCGATGAGTCTCTGTCACCGTAACAGGTAATAACTTCCTCGAAGTCGTTACCTCTGAGGATAACCAGGGCCTCGTCGTCTGATTCGGCAGCCTGCTGACGGCGCACGAACTCACGCGATTCGAGATCGTCAAGCGCCCGACGCCAGACGCGGAGTTCCTCACGGATGGCTATCTCGCCCAAAATCTCTGCACAGATCGCACGGATACGCGCGAAGGTATGTTCGGAGACGCCTGCGCGTGCGAGTAGTTTCATGGCGCAGAGTACAGGGATTGCTGGTGATCCTTCCTGATCAAGCAGCGCATATTGCTCGCGTGTCACCTCTATGCCCAATACCAGCGAGCCAATCCTGCCATTCCAATCTTGGGGAAATACGCGGCCACGACGCTTGAGATCAGCGATGACACCAGCAGATTCTGGATTGTTCGCATCTGGGCTAAACTCAGGCAGACGTACGAGATCAAGTTCGCTAAGCAACCAGCCAAACGACGCGCGCACAGCAGCCAGATTTTCCGCTCGGCAGGTGGCGACAACAGCAAACTTGCGCCCGGCGACGGATTGTGCCTGTCGCAGCGATCCCAGCAGCGTTCGAAGGAGCGATCCTGCGCCAGCAAGGGCTTGGCTGCCAGAGCCATAATCTTGCAGGTCGTCGAGGATCAAGATGAGGTCGCACCCTGCATAGAGGTTGGGCGATGGTAGATCGGTGGCCGCCTGGTAGATCGTGCTCCACACAAGCGCAGTCCACTCTGGCAGAGTATCATAGAGTGTCTTCAGGGCCAGGCGCGTTTTACCTGCATCTGCCTTGCCGACCACAACGATTCCAAGTGTGTCGGATGGAGACGTATCGCTGTCTCGAATGGCGCTCAAGGTGGCGGCTGCTTGGGAAAGAACTCCCTTGAACGGTTTCTCGTAATAGGGGAAGGACGCGGCAGAGGGACGACCTAGGTTGAAGCCACTGGCGACGTTGAGCTCGCTCGCGGGCAGGATGGTGTACTTCCTCGCAGTGGATGAGGTGATCTGGTCGGTGACTTCCTGTACCCCCTTTTCAATGACCTTGCCCTGCTGAAGGATCTCCTCGTTCTGCTGGCGCGATTCCTGGCGGGCACTCTCAATGCCACCTCTAAGTTGTGCGTCGCGCTCTTCGGATGCGCTCGCATGCTGAGCCGCTTCACTCCGTCCCGTCTCTACAGCAACAGCAATCACTTGCCCTTGCTGCACAACTGGCTCGATGCGTCGCTCGAAGTGGTGGTCTTCGGTGACGATAGCCTCCTCGGTCGCTTGCTGCTGCGCTGCCGCACTGGCGCCCCATGCCCAGATGGTGAACCAGATGACACCCACCGTGATGCAGATCATCAGGAGTCCAAGAGCAAGTTGGACAAGCAATGATTGGTGGGTGGCCCAGAGAAGGATGCCAGGGAGAAGCTTGGGGAGCGGTATACCAAGCGCCTGTCCTGCTTGTTGAGCAAGACTTAAAGCGAGGCTACTCAGAAGCGAGAGCCAGAGAATGGCGATGCTGGTTGCCAGAGCGCGCCGCTGCGCGCGCCGTTCTTGCGTGTTGGCGTTGGTGATGTGTGGCGCTGTTTTCTCCGCCATGGTGTTTGTCTGCGTGTCGGCCATCTTCTATCTCCCTCTACAAATGGTTGCGCCTGGTTGGCGCGATGGCGTTTGCCCACACATTTGACGCTAGTAAGGCTAACAGGCTAAGCAGCGCCGGGTCTGATAGTTATCTTCATCTGACCATTCCGATGGATTTCTGTCAACTCTCTCGTCAATATTGTACGTTTGGAAGAATAACATCGTTTTAGTATGGACGGGTATCCTATTCAAAGACGATGGTTCCTAAACTGCTCCCCACTCTTTGCCAAGCGCCTCGGCCTGCTCAATCACCGTCTTCGTTGCCTGCTCTTGCTTGTCGGGGGGATAGCCATACTTGCGCAGCAACCGCTTGACAATCACTCGCAGCTTGGCGCGGGCGCTTTCTCGGATTGTCCAATCTATCGTCACGTTTTGCTTGACGGCTTGCACTAACTCGCGCGCAATGGTGCGAAGGGTTTCGTCCCCAAGCACCTGCACCGCGCTATCGTTCACCCCAAGCGCATCGTAAAACGCTAGTTCCTCCTCGGTCAGCCCTAATTCTTCGCCGCGTCGCTGGGATTCCCGAATGTCTTTTGCAAGTTCGATCAGCTGATTGATGATTTGCGCTGTATCGAGTGAGCGGTTTTGGTGTGCCTTGATGGCTTGCTCCAACATTTCACGGAATGAGCGCGCCTCCACGACGTTTCTCCGCTCTCGCACATTGATTGCATCGTTGAGGAGCTTTTGCAATACTTCCAACGCCAGATTGCGGTATGGCAAGTCCCGCACCTCGGCCAAAAAGTCATCGGAGAGGATAGAGATGTCGGGGGTGGGCAGTCCGGCGGCGGCAAAGATGTCTATCACATTGTCTGCACTCACTGCCCGCGAGACAAGTTGCTGTATGGCGCTTTCCAGGTCGTCGCGCGTTTTGCCGTCGGTCGGCGTGGCTTTGGCAAACTCTGCGCGCACGGTTTGGAAGAACCCCACCTCGTCACGAACAGCAAGCGATGCGTCGCTGGGAACTGCCAGGGCAAAGGCTTTGGAGAGTTCAGAGACATGCTGCATAAAGCGTTTCTTGCCATCGCTTTGTTCCAGGATGTGCTCCATTGCTGCCGGAATGACAGCAAGCCGTTCTGGCGCAGCGCCAGTAAAGAACGGCTGATAGTCGAAGCCATGAAACATTGCTAAGACGATCTCGTACTTGCTACGCATAAGATCAATGGCAACATCCTGTGGGATACCTGCCTCGCTGCGGTCGCCCTCTGTGTAGTCTTTGAGCGCCTGGCGCAGCTGGTCGGCCAATCCCAGATAATCTACCACTAAGCCGCCCGGCTTATCCTTGAATACCCGGTTGACTCGTGCGATAGCCTGCATCAACCCATGCCCACGCATTGGCTTGTCAAGGTACATGGTGTGCAAGCATGGCGCATCAAAGCCGGTTAGCCACATATCCCGCACGATGACCAGTTTGAGCGGATCGCCTGGTGTTTTGAGGCGCTCACCTAATGCCCTTCTCCGGGGCTTGTTGCGGATATGCTGCTGCCATGCGAGCGTATCGCTGGCCGAGCCGGTCATGATCACTTTGATCACGCCAGTTGCATCATCGTCGCTGTGCCACTCTGGCCGTAGCTTCACGATGGCGTCATACAGGGCAACACAGATACGCCTGCTCATACAGACAATCATGCCCTTGCCTTCAAGGGCGCTAGAGCGTTCCTCCCAATGCCGCACGATGTCCTGGGCGATCAGCTCGATCCGCTGCTCCGCCCCTACCATCGCCTCGAGCCGCGCCCACTTGGATTTGAGCTTCTCTTTGGCGCTAACCTCTTCGCCTTCCGTCACTTCGTCGAAGTCGGCGTCAAGGTGTGGACGCTCCTGCTCTTCCAATGCGAGTTTCGCCAGCCGACCTTCATAATAGATGCGGACGGTAGCGCCGTCGAGGACGGCCTGTTGAATGTCGTAAATATCGAGATAGTCGCCGAAGACTGCGCGGGTATTTCGATCCGAGGCTTCAAGGGGTGTGCCTGTGAAGCCGATATAAGAGGCGTTGGGCAGCGCATCGCGCAGATGCCGTGCGAAGCCGTCTATGAAGTCGTATTGGCTGCGGTGCGCCTCGTCTGCAATCACAATGATGTTACGCCTGTCGGAAAGTTGGGTATACGGCTCGCCGCTTTCTGGCAGGAACTTCTGTATCGTGGTGAAGATGACTCCTCCCGACGCGACGTGTAAGAGTTGGCGGAGATGGTTCCGATCAGCCGCCTGCTCTGGGCGCTGTCGTAGCAGGCTTTCACAACGGGCAAAGGTTCCAAAGAGTTGATCGTCGAGGTCGTTGCGGTCAGTCAGCACGACCAGGGTAGGATTGGCCATCTCTGGCTGCTGAATCACCTTCCCTGCATAGAACACCATCGAAAGGCTTTTCCCGCTGCCCTGGGTATGCCAGATGACGCCAACACGGCGATCCCCAGTGGGTGACGCCGCTTCCACTGTCTCGGCGACCGCTTTATTGACAGCATGAAACTGATGATAGGCGGCAACTTTTTTGGCAATGTGGCTGCCATCAACCTCATACACGATAAAATGGCGTAGCATATCCAAGAAGCGCCGATGCTCAAAGACGCCTTTGATCACTATCCCTAATTCGGCGGAGCCTTTCGGAGCAAGTGTGTCGCCATCTATGGTGCGCCAGGGCATGAAGCGTTCCCACTCCGCTGTGAGCGCGCCTACCCGCGCCTCCACGCCATCCGAGACAACCAGCAGTGCGTTATAGGGAAAGAGGCAAGGAATGTCGGCCTGATACGTTTGCAGTTGATTGAAGGCTCCATGAATGGTGGCGTTCTCGTCGGCAGGGTTTTTCAACTCGATCACCGCGACAGGTAGCCCATTGAGAAACACCACCAGGTCTGGCCTGCGTTCCCGCTTTTCTTCAATGACGGTAAATTGATTGACAACCAGCCAGTCGTTCGTAGCGGGTTGGGCATACTCCACCAGATGAACTCTATCGCCGCCGATACTGCCATCTGCGCGCCGGTACTCGACCTCCACGCCCTGGGTTAGCCAGTTGTGGATGCGTTGGTTTTGCTCAATCAGGCGTGGGCCATCTGCGCGCACGATCTGCCGTACCACATCCTCACGCACTTCTGCTGGGATGTGTGGATTGATACGCGCCAGCGCCGCCCGCAAGCGATCCACCAGCACAACATCACGATAGGTGCCGCGCTCGGCGTGCGGCTCCTCTGGCGCAATCTCAGCGCCGTGCATGACCTGGTAGCCAAGCTCACCAAACCATGCCAGGGCTGCCTCTTCCACAATTGATTCGGTAAAACTGCTCATGCTTTGTTTGCCTTTCATTCGGTAATGGTTAATGGCAAAGTTCTCTTAGCGCAGCAAACTGATCTGCGATGGTCTTCTCTAAAATCGGTACTTGCTCTGATTCGCCAACAACAGAATAGAGGTACTGGCCGTTTCTATTCTGCTTGTAAAAGCAGAGTCGGCTATCACCTCCGCGTTGCACAAAGTATACAATAGGCGATACCCCATAGATGCTTTCGCCAATTTTGATGACAATGGTATCAGGGTTCAAATATTTTGCGCATTTCTGAAACTGTGCTGTGTTAAGAGTCAGGGTATTAAACTTCCTCGTGGTAGCATGGCCGCTAAAGTCTTCAAAACGACATTCCAGCGCATGAGAGGCTGATCGTTGGTAGCGAAACAAACGGATACTCTGAAGATCAGCTACTCGTCTAAGCAAGGCAAGGAAGATTTCAGCACTTGAAATAAATTGGTCTTGTGCCTCTCGTTCAGATAAGGCGCTTGAATGCGAAAAGCCGTTTCGCTTGCGATTAAGTTCTCGTAGAGCAGTGAGAACATCGTCTTTCACCAAATCGGCGCATACCAATTTGACTCCTTGATCGGCAGCTTGGCGCAGTAGCCCCTCCATAATTCCAATCTTATCATTGATCTTGTCTGACATGAAATGCTCAAAATGGAGCGGCTTTTGTTGTGTTGGGCCAGTGAAAACCTTCGCTCCATCAAAGGTAAGTCCAAGAGATCGAAACTCGCCTACAACAATGGCATACAACAGGTAGATCAGTGCTTCCCACGCATCGCGTAAGCAATCTAGCCGCTGGCGCTCGTTCTCATAGCCACGCATTGCCTTATAGTAGTTGTACGCGATAGGGTTGGGAAACTCATCAAAAATAGCATGTTGAAACTGTTCGGCTTGGTGATTTCTGTATTCTTCTAATGCAGAACGGTAAGCGTCGGGATCAACCGCATTTAGTACCTCGCTGGGCTTATACTGACCTCCCTCTATCTCAACAGGATCGTACTGTTGATCGAGGTAGGCATTGAAATCAGGGTTGTCCTCTAGCGGGATGCGTTCAATCTTAAAGCTTTCGTTCCGCTTGCTCATAGATTTACTCGTACCTCCCCTGAGAGCAGTTTCGGCAAAAGCGTATCCCGCAGTTCCGCCAGAGTCCCCGATTCGCTGTCATTCGAAGCACACATATCACGCAACCTCCCTACTTGTGCCTCAAAGGCGGCAAGTATGCCCTCGTTAGGTATAAAAACTGGCGCAGTGGCGAATCGCTCCGCACGAACAGCAGGATATGCGCTACCGTCAGCACTCTTTGTAAGGTAATCAACAAATCGATCTGTAGTTGTCCATAAGTAAAGAAATGAAGCAGCATCACGATGCGGTGTAAGCACAGCAAATCCAGTTGATACAACTAGATTGGGCTTTGGGTTATGGATAAAGAGGTATGACTTCAGATTGGGCCGTACAGTTGACCATATGGTATCCCCATGAGCGACAAGCCGCCTTGCTCTGCTTGGTGCTTCTGAAAGCTGATAAACGGTCGCTCCAATGCAACGCCCTTCACGAACTGAAGATATGTCGATGTATTCAATCACCTTGTGTGGATAATCTGGCGTGACGCTGAGCGCGTTGATGTGCGTTATCTCTCCCAGCGTCCCCACTCGCCACCCGCGCGGTATATCCCCCAACGCAGACGACTCGAAGCCATCGGGGAAGAGCGCCGCCGTCTCAGCATCCATCCCTTCCGGTTGCCGCCCTGCTGCCTTCGCATGTACGGGATCGAAGTCCACAAACCACGACTTGAAGAGCGCCTGGGCTATCGCCTCTAGCGTCGCGTTCATCCGCCGGTTGGCCTCAATCTTGTCGTCCAGCGCGCCGAGGATGTGCGCGATCTCTCGCTGCTCGGCAATAGGGGGAAGTAAGAACCGATATTCTTTAATCTGATTTGGGCTGATGTGCGGTACAGCAGTTCCCGTTTGCACGGCTAAGATATGATTTGTAAAGGCTGCGCTTCCAATAAGGTAACGAAGAAATTGCTGATCCAGGCCGCTTCTCGCGCGAAGACGAGCTACGCGCTGTACAAGTAAACAGGGCGTATCATATTTAGTTATGCAGGCGTATTTAAGGCCAGCCTCAATCCAGGGCCGATCCATTGCAATTACGACATCGCCTTCTTGCAGGAAATACTCCGATAGGCCCTCTATGGTTTTTTTAGGCCATCTCTTCACATCCTCCCAGCGTAAAGTACCTTGTACGATATTGTCCCCCCTAAGCAGAGGGATACTTGCCAATTCATCCGTATACCTCGCGCTCTGAAAAGGATAACCAGTTAGGAGGTCAATATGCTTGCCTAAATCTGTATGATCCCAATTCTCCTCATTAGGAATCATTTGCTCGGCCATCTGTTCATACTCCCCTTGTCTAACCTCGATGGTACATTCCTACTTTGCCGATATTTTATCTTGACCATATCCCAGCCTTCTGAGGTTGCTTACTATCTCTCCTTCCAACCGCGCCGACTCTGCAAACTGCGCTTCAAGCGTCGCTGTCAGTCGGGCCATCTTCTCGATGAATGGCTCGCCGTCGTCCTCTGCCTCCTCCGCGCCAACATAGCGCCCTGGGGTTAAAACGTAGCCATGTCCAGCGATCTCCTCTCGCGTCGCGCTCTTGCAGAAGCCCAGCACATCAGCGTATTCGCCTAGCACTGCCTCGCCGCGCCACGCATGATAGGTTCCTGCGATTCTCGCGATCTCCTCGTCGCTCAGTTCTCGATGCGTCCGGTCTACCAGCGCCCCTAGCTTTCGCGCGTCTATGAAAAGCGTTTGCCCGCGCCGGTCGCGAAAACCACCATTGGCCTTGCTGCGCGCCAGAAACCAGAGGCAGACAGGAATCTGTGTTGAATAGAAGAGTTGCCCTGGTAAGGCGATCATGCAATCCACCAGGTCGGCCTCGACGATGGCGCGTCGTATCTCACCCTCGCCCGATTGATTCGACGACATCGAGCCATTCGCCAGCACGAAGCCTGCGACTCCGCGTGGGGCCAGGTGTGAGATGATGTGCTGCACCCACGCAAAGTTGGCGTTGCCAATTGGCGGTGTGCCATACTGCCAGCGTACATCCTCGCGCAAGCGTTCGCCGCCCCAATCGCTCACATTAAACGGCGGGTTTGCCAGGATGAAGTCGGCTTTCAGGTCGGGGTGTAGGTCGTCGTGGAAGGTATCGGCATTGTGCGCGCCGATGTTGTTATCTATTCCCCGGATAGCAAGGTTCATCTTGCAAAGCCGCCACGTCGTATGGTTTGACTCCTGCCCATAGATTGACAGTTTGTCTCTGCTGCCGCCATGCGCCTCAACGAATTTCTCCGACTGGACAAACATTCCGCCCGATCCGCAGCATGGATCATACACACGTCCCTGGAACGGCTCTAGCATCTCTACTAGCAGGCGCACCACCCCTTGCGGCGTGTAGAACTCGCCTCCACCCTTGCCCTCGGCGCTAGCGAAGCGTCCCAGGAAGTATTCATAGGTTCGTCCCAGGATGTCTTTTGCGCGGCTTGCCTCATCTCCAAGCCCGATAGACCCAATCAGGTCGATCAGTTCGCCTAGCCGCTGTTTGTCCAAGCCTGGCCGCGCATAGTCCCTGGGCAATACGCCTTTAAGCGATGGGTTTTCTTTCTCGATGACGTCCATCGCATCATCGAGCAACTTGCCAATATTTGGCTGCTTCGCCTGCGCCTGTAGCTCAGGCCAGCGTGCCTCTCGTGGCACCCAGAAGACGTTCTCGCCTGCATACTCATCGCGATCTTCTGGGTCGGCGTTCTCCTCGTGCTGAAGCGCCTTGTAACGTTCTTGAAACGCATCTGAGATATATTTCAGGAAGATTAAGCCCAGAGCGATATGCTTGTATTCTGCCGGATCCATATGGCCGCGCATCTTGTCCGCTGCCTGCCAAAGTTTTTCCTCAAAGCCAAGTGTCGCTCCATTTGCTTTATGATTTGTTGTTCCCTGTTTGCTGCTGACCATACTGTAACCTCATCAAAGAAACATCAGAGTTTAAGCCGGATAGTGCTCATATAATATCCCCTCTGCTGAGCAATGTCAAACAGCCAGGTAACTTCTAGCCGTTGTTCTTCTACTCGGCCTTCTCTGTACTATCCCCTACCTGGCAAGCGCCCGGCGCGTTGTATGCTGTGGGAAGTGTTACATCATAATTGGCGGAGATGATTTGGTGCTCATATGTGGCAATCGTTGGTAGGGGCTGGCGTCCTGGTCGTCAAGGATGGGTGTGTCCTGATGATTCTGCGGGATCGGTCGGGAGAGATGCGCTGGGAGTTGCCGTCTGGCCTCACAGAGCAAGGGGAATCGCTGGAACAGACAGCCATCCGTGAGACGCTGGAAGAAGTGGGCGTACCGGTGGCTATCGAGCGGCTGCTGTGTACGGCGGTGATGGATGTCCCTGAGGAGGCGTATCGCGGGATTAACGCCTATTTCAGCGCCACTGCCCTTGACGATACGCCTCCTCAACCCAGCGATGACAGTGAGCCAATCCACAAAGCAGAGTATGTTGACCTTGCTATGCTGCGCCCCAAACAGATTCATTTGGTAGACCGGCGTATCCTCAATCTGTGGAAACGCAAGCCCGACCGGCCACCATTCTATGTGCATATTACGCTTTAGCATTTGGGTACAAGTTGTGCTCTCCTTCGTCATAAATGGGGTACATGGGTGAGCGAATAAGAGGAAACATATGGGCGACTCGATTGACGACTGGGCAGCGCAAGTAGCAGCTCAATATCTGGAACCATTGGGGAATCGCTGGAAGCATGTTCAGGCTGTCGCCCAGGTGGCTTGTGCTCTACAGCCTGCTTTCTCCCCTTCGGATGGCGCGTATTTGCTTGCTGCCGCATACTTGCATGATGTGGGCTATGCGCCGGAATTGGTTGTAACAGGGTTTCACCCACTCGACGGAGCTATTTACCTGCGCTCGCTTGGAATGGAGCGGCTTGCCTGTTTGGTTGCCCATCATTCCGGCGCATGCTTTGAAGCAGAGCTTCGTGGCCTAGCAAAAGAGTTGGCAGCGTATCCGCGTGAACGTTCAGCCGTTGCAGATGCGCTTACCTACTGTGATCAGATGTGTGACGCTATAGGGCGGCGTGTAACCTTTAGAGAGCGACAGTCAGACATCCATCGTCGCTATGGTTCGACACATATTGTCAGCCAGGCCAGTACGCGCGCCTATCCTTCGCTCACCTTGTCTGTCGCGCGTACTGTGAGGCGGCTCAAACGCTATGGGATTTCGGTTAGCTGAAGTATGCTTGCTTTTTGTGTTGTTGGTAGTCTCCAATCCGTTGACGGATGGATTCGTGCATCTCTGACAGAGGAAGGTCTTTTTGCTTGAAGAAACGGAGCTCGGTTGATTCTTCGCTCACCTGTAGCCTTCCTCCGATTATTTTACAGGCAAAGCAGATCGAAAACTCCTGGCGTACCTCACCGTCCGAAAAAGCGATAACATGTCTGGGATTAGAATAGATGCCTACGATATACCTCGGCTCAACTGCTAGGCCGGTCTCCTCTTTGACCTCACGTATGATTGCTTCTTTGGCGCTTTCGCCAATTTCCATACTACCTCCAGGTAGCCCCCACAGGCCATTATCTGCGCGCCTGTGTAGCAGGATACGTCCGCGTTTGTCAGTGACAATTGCGGACGTTGCTGGCACAAGGATATTTGCTGGTGGCGCGTTGGGGTCATTGAGGTAGTCTGTCCGGGCCATAGTTACTTTCCTGCTAGCGCCAGTTTCGTAGCAGGCACTCCTTTCTGCCATATAGCGTCGAAGTGTGCCTCGAAGTTGGCGAAAACACCCTTTGGGCCGAGCCGCCGAAGATACAGCAATGGCGCTTTTGATCCATGTAAGGCGTAGAGATGTGGTGTGACAAACATCTCACCATCGCTACGAAATATGGAATTGTAGAGCGGTGTGCGATGAAGCCGTATCTCAACTCCGACACAATCCCACATTGGGCGGAACCGTTGTAGCGTTGCGCGTATACGGGCGGCCAGCGTACCGCCTAACTCCTCTTCCTCGTCGCGATCTCGAACCTGTTGGGAATCTGGTTCACCTATGCAAATACGAATCTGACAGCCCTTTTGGCCTTTCTCGTAGAGCATCTGGGGTAATTCTGGTAGAAGTTCTGGCAAAAAGTGCATAGCATACCCCAAAAGATCGATCTTCTCCTCGGCTTTACAAAGTAGTCGCCACCACTCTTTCGACTCTACATCAGAGCGATGGGCATAAGCGGCGACTATTTCTGCTGTTTGCGCTATATTAGATTCTTGCTCTTTGGACGGCCATAAAAAGTCCTCGCGCTCCTTTAGCAACTTCGCAATGATCCACCTGTGGCGAGCGTGTGGCGCACGCCCACTTATCCATCGCTGTACTGTTTTCGGGTCAACACCTGTTTTCTCTGCAATTGTCCTCACATCAACCTGTGCTACGGCCATTGCGTTTCGAAGTCTGTCATTCCCCATAGCTTTCCTCCTCATTCTCTGCTCAACGGGACGTTTTTAGTATACACCAAAACGTCCCAAAACGTCCTTGCGTGTAGTTACAACGTCCTGATGTTGAGGTTATTCTTTTTTTTAGATCAGGGCAAGTGAACACTAGGTCGGGCTGGAACTTTCTGACACGGATAGGAAGGAGGTGATGCTGATGACAAGGAAACGGGCGGCGCGTCCCTTCACGGTCGTCGCGACGTTCGCCACTGATCCCAGCGCGCCAACGCTGGCTCAGGTTCAGGCTGACGCTGCTCCACTCGTCGCCCAACTGTTGGCCCAGGTTTTCCTGAAGCGCCAGCAACAAAAAACTACCTAAACGCTTCGTCGCAAAACTTTCGCGTTTAGGCAGCTGTTCATCCACAACCATTCTGGCCTGGGTCTGCGCCAACAGCCTCGGGTCAGCCTAGCCGCTCTGCTCGTAGTTGGGCAGGGCGGAGGAGGTCGTTTCATGACAAGTATACCCACTCGCGCACGGTCTGCGCAAGTCCCTCCAGCCTCAACAGCGTCGGCGCTCGATCTGGCCACGGCGCTCCGCTGGCTTGGGCTGGATGCTTCTGCCGCTGAGGCTGCATTGGCTCCTGGGGCTAGCGCGCCTGGTCAGCCGGTCGCGTCTCCGGCGCTAGCCACCCTGATCGCTCCACCGGCGGCATGTCCTGGCTGCTTCGCTCAGCGCAGTCGCCCCTGGCCAGGCGCTACCACCACCTCGCGCTTCTGTGCACGCTGCCGTGCGCGCTTCGCCAGTCGGGGCGTTCTGCTCAGCCTCAGCAAAGGAGCGCCCAATGAGTGACTATCTCGCGCTCGATCCCATCGGCGAGGCAGAACTAGCGCGCTTCGCCGATCTGGTCGGTCTCACTCCTACGGCGTTGGAGGCAGGCAGAGACCTGGGCATGGAAGGGCGTGTCACGCCAGACGACGCCCATGCCATCCTGGCCTGGTTGCCCATGCCCAGCCGCCAGATGCTCGCTCGTGCGGCGGCGCTGTACCTCGTGCTGGAAGAAATACCGCCCCTCTCGCTCGCGCCTGCGCTGGCGTCACACGCGGGGCCATTGATCACGGCGGGTCTGGCGATGCCTGCCTCTGCCCATGATCAGGCGCTCTACAACGGGCGTTCCTGGGGTGTTGTCCCGGCTGATCTGCCCGGCGTTGCCATGACGATCCGCACGATTGGCCTGGTGACGGCGCTGCTCTCCGGCGCGACGCAAGACGGCTTTGACCAGTACAACCGCGCCCTGGATGACTTCGGGCGTTTCCGCCTCTTCTCGTAGCGCCTCGTAGGCGTGTCGGTGTTGTTCTTCGCCTGCGGGGGAGTGGCTTCGCGCGGGCTGTTCAAGCTCATTCACATAGTTCAAGGAGCATCATCACAGATGATTGACGTGATCGGAACCCTCGACAATTTTACCCTCCTGCCAACGCCTGTGTTGGATGACACTGAGGCGTCTGGCTTTCGGACTGAGCAACGCATGCAGGTCTCGCTAAAGGCTGCCTCCGACGAAGAGGCGCTGACCATCGAGTTTCGCCCTGGCGCCGATGGCCGCTTCGATACGGATGCGCCCAGCGAGGCGCTGCTCAATCAATGGATCGAGTCGGGCGAGTTGGTGCAAGCGTTCTGCGCCAGCGTCCGCGCGCAGCCCTTCCAGCACAAGCCCGGCAAGACCTACCGCAAGAAGGGGAAGTCCATGCAGGTCGGCGCTGAGACCGTCGAAATGGAATCGTTCGTGGTGTTCTCTGGCGTTAGCATGGCCCCGCTCGCCGGTGGGCCTGCGCTGGATGAACAAGTGCGCAAGGCCCGCGCTTCCTACAAGGCGAAGCAGCGGGAGTACCGCGCCAAGCGCAACGCCGAACGGGTGGCCCAGATGGAAGCGCAGATGGGTGAGCGTGTCCAGCAAATGCGCGAGCGTCAAGCCGCTCAGGCCCAACAGATGGCTCAGGCGGCGGGGCAACCTGCCGAAGCAGTCGCTGCCAATGGGCGTCGTCGGGCGTAATCACTGACGCCTACTCAGGCGTGGTGACGCCTCTCTGCCATCCACCTGGCGTGCTGCTGGGTGGGTGGCGTTGGCGTCTTGATGTGTTTCGGCTGCATCGGCAAAGGAGAACGTATGGGAAGTTTGCTCCTGGCGGTCGCCAGCGGGTTCTTGGCGGGGATTGTGGTGTTAGCAAGTGGCGTCGGATTGGCGCGTGCGCGTCGGATGCGGATATTGCGCATCTTCGGTGGTGTGCTGCTCCTGGCGGTTGTCGCGTTGGCGATCCTCAGCGGGATCGCCTTCATCTGGCTCGCCATGCTGACGCATACGCCGGTAGTCAGCGCCTTCACGCTTGGCGCAAGTTTTGGCGCTACTGTGGGTGTCGCGGTGGCGCTTGTCGTGGGATTGTCGCTCGTGGCCTGGCTACTGGCCAGTTCACCGGCGCGCTCTGCGACTGGCGCGTATAGAGGCTCTGGGCAAGCGCCGCTGGGTCGTCGGCTAGGGCGCTGGTAGGAAAGGAATGCAAGCAATGCTGACACAGAAGAAACCGCAGTGGAGGGATGCGATCCCCTTTTGGAAGCGCGACACGCTTGATCCGGTTGAACGGACGATGCGCGACCTGGCGCATCAAGGCACGCTCATGGCACGGCTGGCGCATCTGTTCGCGACGGTGATGGTGGTACTGTTCTCGCTTGGTTCGTTGGTGGCGCTCTCTGGCGATGCGCTCACGGCCTCGCTGGCCACGCTTCATGCAGGGGGCTTGCCTCGGCTGCCGGACATCATCTCGATCGGCGTCTCCACGGCGCTTGTCCTGTGCTGCGATGTGGGCATGGTCTACGCTGCTACCGTCATCCGCGTCGCCTTTACTCGTGGTGTCCATGAAGGGATGTGGCTGCATTACGGCGTGATGGTGGGCGTCGCGGTCGTCGAAGCTGGCACCTATCTGTATATGTCCTGGCGGTATGAACTGCCTGCTACTTGGGCGGCATGGGCGTTGATCATTGCGCGTGCCGCCTCGGCTCCGCTGCTGGCGATCTATCTCTCGATGGCCAGGGCGCTGCCCATTACCTCACGCGACATTCTCCATCAGGCGGAGTTGGCGCAAGGTATCCAGTTGGTGCGCGATGTCGTGCGGGTCGCCCAAGACCCTGCCGCCTCGCTCGCAGATAAGATGCAGTTGTACGAGGCCAGCGCCGAGATGCAACCGCGTGACCGCCAGCGCCTCGCCCAGATGATCGCGGTGGTTCAGCGGCGGCTGGGGGAACACGGCGCGCTCCGGGCGCTGCCCACTGCTCCTGCTGTTTCTGCGCTGGTCGCCGAAATCATGCCTGGGCCGGTTACTGTGCCAGGGAGACAGCTGCCAGGGGAAGCGCCTGCCCTGCGGTTGGATCGGTTGGATGGCAGAGGCGCAGCGCCCTTTGACAATCTCGCCGGTGGTGATCCTGATCTAGCGGATGACGATGCTGACTTGGGGCCGATGCCGACCGGGCGCTATAGTGGACAGCGGCTCATGGCGAGAGTGGAGGCGTCCAAATGACGACCTCCATCCTTGACGCTCTGGGCGCATCATCTGGTGACGATCTGACGCCGATGCTGCTGGCCGCCTGGCAGAAGCTGATCGTCAACCGCTCCCAGCCCTACGCGGTTCAACAAAAAGATGGCTCGTATCGCTGGGTCGAAGAACAGTGTACCCGTGATCTTCTCGCCGCTCACTTGCGCGGGGAGATCACGCTGGCGTTGGCGTCCGCCGATGCGCAAGGGGGCTGCAAGTGGGTCTGTCTCGATGCCGATACACCCGATACGTTGCCCCAGCTAGTAGCATTGCGGGGCGTCCTGATGAAGCTGGGGATGCCAGGCGTCCTGGAAGCCAGTCGGCGCGGGGGCCATCTCTGGCTGTTCTTCGCGCAACCTGTCTCGGCGCGTGAGGCGTTGCTGGCGGTGGTTCAGGCCCTCGCCCTGGCGCGCCCTCGGTTAGAAGAATGGGGACTGCCGCTGTCACCATTGGAGGTCTATCCCAGCACTGGCGCAGCGGGAACGGCGGGCACGCTTGCCCATGCGATGCGCTTGCCCCTGGGTGTGCATCGGTTGACGGGGGAACGCTATCCACTGCTCTCGGCGACCGGCAAGCCTATCCAGCGCCCTAGCATCGGGTTGCAGTTGCGCTGGCTGTTGCGCCAACCACGGATACGCCTGCAAGCCGTTCAGGCGCTCGGCCAGAAACGCTTACAGACGCTCTCGGCCTTGCCACCTCAGCATGCCCGGCTCACCTCTCCGGCGTCACTGTGGACGCCTCCGGCTGCTCTGGCTGTGGCGCCTGCTCCGGTGACTCCTGCGCCTGCCTCGCCTGCGACAGTGGCCGACGATTCCTCCTCAGCTGCGCTCGCCGAAGGGATGATTGGGACACATTCGCCAGTGATCCGCTGGGTAGATGCTCATATCTCGCCACTCGACCTGCTCGCCGAGTATTTCCCTGACAGTGAGATGAAACAGGCTGGCCGAGGCTATCTGGGCTGGTGTCCCTTCCATGATGACCGTGCCCCAGATGATCGTGGGCGTCCTGGGCGTCCCTCGTTCTATGTCGTTTGGGATCGGCGCTATGGCTGGTCATGGCGCTGTCTGTCCACCAATTGCATGCAGTCGCTCGGCCCGATGCGCCATGCCTTCCGGCTCTTTCAGTTGCTTCACGAGGTCTCGCCCTCGGCGGCGATCCGCTTGGCTGCGGCGCGCTGGCCGCTTGCAACGGCTTCGCCAGAGAATGCTGTTCCCACAGAAACGAGGTGAATGCTATGCCGACGCCCCTCCCGCCCGTCAATGAAGCGGACGGCGTGTTAGATGAAGTGCAAGCCTGGTTCCTGGCCCAAGCCGAACGGGAAGGCTGGGTCTATACCAGAGTCTTACGTCAGTTGGTCAACAAGCTCTATCGAGATCGCGACTACCTGGAAAAGCGCAAGACACAAGGGCG
>JAJPIU010000022.1 GCA_021324535.1 Pseudomonadota bacterium | reverse complement strand
TCTTGCACGGTATCTATTGCGTCGCCCATCTTCCCCTGCATAGTGTCCATCGTGTCACCAACGGCGCTCTGCGCCTGGTTCACTGCCTGGCCAGCTTTGCGCATGCCCTGTTGCACAGCGCCCTGGTTGCCGCTCGACGTGCGATACGTGCGCGCCTGATAGTCCGACGGGTTGGGATAATTCGGGTAATCATAGCCCCGATAGCCGTAACCGCCGGAATAGTAGGGGTTGCGGTTTTGCTGGCGGTTTGCTCCATTCCTGAAGAGCAGCCAGCCCACGCCTACACCGATCAGCGCGGCGGGTACCCAATTCTCGCGCAGGGTCTCGCCTAGCGAGGCGCCCAATCCCTGTGCGCGCTGGCTCATATCGCTCATAAACTCCTCTGCCTTTCCTATCGTCGCCTCTCTGACGCTATCCGTGACCTGCCGTGTGATGCGCTGAGGGCTGAGCTTTTCCTGGATGGCGTCAATCGTGTCGCCAAGTTGGCTGCGGGTTTCCTCGATGTCATCGCGTATCGCGTCAGGGTCATCGGTGTTTTCGTCAACGAGGTCATCATCTTCGTCGTCATCGTATTCGTCATCAGTATCGGCGTCGTCCACGATAACAACATCTTCTTCATAGAGCGCGCTATCACCATCATCGGGTGGCGCGTCGCCGCCAGCGGCGCGCGCATCGGCTTGCATGCGGTCGTTGACGGTGTATGTATCCTGCGTGTTCTCGTCGTCGAGGCGATCTACGCGCGAAGTTGATCTTTTGCCCATGCGGCATCCTCCTTCAGGGTTTCAACTGTCTGCTGTGGCGTGGCGTTTAGCTTCTTCAGGTTACTCATGCCAATCTGCACAAGCGCATACGCCACAATCGCGACGATCACCGTGACGATCAGCGCGGCAAGCCACCAGGTGACGCCAAGCTGAATCAGCCCCAGCGTGATGGTAGCCAGCAGCGTCAGAAACGCGCCAAGCGCCAACACGCCTCCGCCCACCATCAGCGCAATATCTTTGCTCGCCGCCTTCGCCTTCTGCGTCATCTCCGCCTTGGCAAGATTGATCTCCTGCCGAGCGAGGGTGCTCATCTGCCGACTGAGATCGGCGACGAGTGTGCCCAGCGAGCGATCATCTTCTTCATTGATCGGCTGCGTACTGTTTTGCATCGTCCATCACTCTCTTTCCGCCTGGTCGGCATAGGGCGGCCAAACGCGCCAGCGACTACAACTGACCACAGCGAGAACTAGAACCGCACCTCGCTCACATCGTCGCCCGTCGTGCCGGGATCGTAGACACCATCCGGCGATGGAACGGAGCGATACGACTCAACGGTGGGGCTGCTGCGCTATCGTCCCCGCTGCTGGTAGGACTGGCGCAAAGGGTCATAGCCGTAGCCGTAGCCGCCAGCCTGGCTGCGCATGGGCTGCTCGTCAACGTAGTTTCCGGGCCGCCAGTTTGCATTGGGATACTGATACTGGCCGCCACGCGAGGCGCCAGAATAGCTCGATGAGCGCGAGCGACCACGGCGCGCCTGGCTTCCGGAACTCTTGAGGAAGCGCGCGGCAAGCGCGCCAAGCAGGAATGCGCCACCCAGGAAGAGCACCGGCTGGCGGCGCGCCAGGTCTCGGGCGTCATCCAGGATGTCTTCGAGGTCGTTTGAGCGCAGATACGATGAAACGTTCTTCATCTGATCGGCGGCGTGGTCTACAACGTCAGCCACAGCGCCCTGGTTGTTCTGGCGCAAGTGCTGACTAAACTGGCTGGTGGTCTGCGCCACATGGTCAACCGCCTGGGCCGCCGCCTGTTTCTGCTGGTTGATCTGGCGTGTCGCGCCCGACTTCACCTGTTGCGCCACCTGGCTCGCCTGCTGTTGCGCCTGTTGCGCCACCTGGCCCACTGCCTGTTGCGCATGCTGTGCGGTCTGGCTAGCCTGTTCAGGCGGATTCGAGCCACTCGCCGTCATGTCTTGCATGTTCGACGTGTCTGCTATGTTTGGCGTTCGCACGCCGTTCATCTGGTCGTTCGCTGCCATTGCGAGACTCCTCTCTCGTTGTGTGTCGTGTAACACGATCGTGTAACACGGTCGTGAAACAAACCTGTTGATTGACACCTGTTCGGATATGCGATTGTCTTGCTCATGGAAGATAGGTCATACCAGGAGCTTTTCAAGGGCTATGTAAAGAGCGTTATAAACGCTTTGGAAACCTTTGGAAAAGAAGCCCCAGGTACTTACTATGCCAGCGGGGGAGGGGGCGCTCTGACTGGCATAGTAAGCCCTGCGGGCCAACCAAGAGCCACACACTGTTGTACAGTGGGTCGCCACAGCCTACATGCCTGTTGTGGCTAAAGTCGCTTGTCGACGCGCCGCTGGACTATTGCTCCTGCTCTCTCGACGCGCTTCACTTTGTTGTATGTGTTTGGTAATGAGGTTGTTTGTTCTTTGCGCGTACACTTTGCGCGTACACGATGGAACGTTGCATATTCGGCGCCAACCTTGAATGCTCGCCATAGACGAATACTGTAAACTGACGCCGGATCAACCGGGCGAAGTCATACGCCTCAGTTTCTGACACTGGCGGCGCTTGCTAGCGTTGTTCGCTCATCGTCTCGTTCTGGGCGCTCGTGGTTTCGCCACGCGCGGCGGCGCTATCGCTGTGGAAGAGATAGTTCGAGGCGGTAGGATCAAGCGCGCCCGGAGGCGCCTCATCCACCATCTTCGCAAAGTGGGTCAGGTCACGTTGCAGCGCCTGATCGAACTGCTTGCCCGCGCCGAGCTTTTCGCCGAGGTCGCCAAGCGTGCCAGCCGGGGGATTGTAAAACACGTACACGTCAATGCGCGTCTGGTTGTTCCCGACCGACTGGAAGGTTACGCGCCCGGAGTTCTCCAGGCCGTCGGTCGAGCGCCAGCTAATCTCGCGATTCTCCTGCCAGGGGCCATTGATCGCGTCCCACTCATGACGACCAACCACATCCACTACCCAGTGGCTTCGCTGATCATCAATGTAGGTCACTTCCTTTACGAAGCGCATGAACTTGGGGAAGTCGTTGAAGTGTGTCCACATGGGATACACCTGCTCCACAGGAGCGTTGACGACAACCGAGGCATGATGCTCAACCATCTTGTGATCTGCCATCTGTCTGTTTCTCCTTTGCTTTGGCTCTCTACTCACGGCGCTTTCCGCGCCATGTTTGTTTGTGCAATATCGGCGCCATCTGGCGCGTTTTTGCTTCCATAGATGACCAATTTGCATCTGCTTTGCACAAACTTTGTCTACTCTTTACCCATCACATCTGAGCAATGTCCAGTTCCTCATCCACCTCGTCTATCCCTGGCGCCCGCGCGGCGACTGCTTCAGCGTTTTCGGCGTCCATCAATGTTGGCACGGTACCCCGCAACCGGGCGACACCTTGCTCCACACTTACATCAATTGTCAGATCGGTGGTGAGCGCGTCAGCACGTAGCGCAGCGCTGACCGCATCGGCAAGCGCCTCATCGCCGGGGAGGCCATCGAGCGTAGAGCGGGCGGGGATTATACCATCCATCGCCGTCGGGCTGAAGCCGTTGAGCGTTTCGTCGTCTCCCTGGTCGTTCCGTGTGACCACCGGATCGGTTGGCGGGAAGTAAGCTGGGTCTTCTTCGGGCGCATCGAGCGCATCATAGGTATCGTCGCCAATGACATCAATCTCATTGGTGTCGGCGGGCGCTTCGAGCGGCTCTATTCCACCTTCGACGACCGTCACTTCATTCGCCGCGTCGGGGTCTTCGTCCTGCAAAAGGTCTTGCAGTAGGATTTGCCCTTCGTCATCAATCGGCGGCGGCAAAACCTCTGGATCATTTTCTTCGCTCCAGTTGGGCTGAGTGTCCGGTACTGGATGGGTTGGCTGCTGAATGGGCCTGGCGGTAAGATCATCATGTGTGTCGTCTACCATTGTGCGCCTCCTTATCGTTACCTTATCGTTACCTGTCGTGGTACCTGCGCACATGGCATGCCAGCCTGGAAAACGTGTTCATCTGCGGTTTGGTCAGAGGTGGCGATCCGCTATGCCAGGCGCCAGCAGTAGTCGTTCGGCGGATTGACACCCAGCACGCTGAAGGGAAGCTCGCAGGTCTGGTGTTCTTCAAGGTAGCGGATGACAGCTGGCCTGTGGGCATAAAAATGATGGGCGCAGGCAAGCGCCAGCTTACGTGTGCGAAAGTGAATCGCCATTGGACGCCGCGTAGGCACGCCAACGTAGATAAAGCCATGCGCCGCAAGCCACGCATAGTCTGCGGGACGCGGCCAGATCACCGCAATCTGCCCACCAGGCCGCGTGACACGCAACAACTCGGCAAGCCCGCGCTCGCCCCCATGCGCCGGTTCTGCGGTGAAGGCCGAGCAACTCAGGCTGATGTCAACGCTGTGATCGGGCAGCGGGATATGCTCAAAGCGCCCACGCACTGGAATGATGGGAACAGGCTGCTCGGTCGAAACGGAGCCACCTGCCGCTTGCTCGGTCATACCGGCCTGGGCAATCTTGCGGTTGAGGATGCGCAATAGCCCTGGCGACGGCTCGACGGCATAGACACGGCGAGCGCCCCCACTGAGGCAGGCGAAGGTGGCGCGTCCGGCGCCTGCCCCTGCGTCTAGCACAGTCGCGTCGGCAAGCCATGGCGCAAGCCTGCGAAAGACACCTGGGTGGATACGTTCACCCTCGGTCAGCGCCTCGTAAAGCTGGGGCGTCTTCCAGTAGGTCAGCTCCCAGAAGCAAGCGTCGAGCAAACATTGGCGGGCATCGGCGATGGCTTGCGCCGAAGGCTGCGCGTCATACTGGATTCTGTGGAGCCGCTCGCGCCAGCTTATGGGAAGCGCATTGTGAGCGTTGGCAAAGACCTCAGTCGGCGCGTCAGTCAGCGCAAAGGCCAGCGTCTCCACGCTGTGTTGTCGGCCAAACTCGGTGAGCAACGAGCCAAGCGTTTCATTATCGAGCGCCAGCAAGTCGTCCAGCGCAAATGGATTCGCAAACGCCGGTTGGGCGGCGCTGGCGCTGGCCGCCTCAAGACGCGCAGGGAAAGAGCCTGATACGCCTGTCATGTTGTGTTGTTGGTGGGTGGCTGGAGGCATACAGAGCTTCTTTGTAAACCAGGCACACTAGATGGTGGCAAGCGCCGAATATCGCCTGGCGCCGTGCTCCTGGGCGGCGCCGTGCGCTCGGCTGCGCGACGATGGTTTCCTTTGCCTGAGACGAGGCCCTGCGTGCACGCCGCCTACCCTACCGCATACTTCGCTGCGTCGGCATGCTTGAACGCAAGTCCCAGGCCAGGTCGCGTCAGGTCAGGCTGCAAGGCGCCGTCTTTGGGCGTTGTGGCGCCATCGAAGAGCATGCCCTCGATGCGCACATGGTCGTAAAAATATTCGCTGGGGCTGAGATTGGGAATGGCGCAGCAGGGATGCGCATGCAGCGAGGGCGCGCAGTGCGCCGAAAGCGTCAGGTGATGCGCCTCGGCCAGCGTGGCGGCGCGCAAGAAGCCAGTGATGCCCATGCAGCGTGTGGCGTCGGCCTGCAACACATCCACCGCGCCCGCATCGAGCATACGCCGGAAGTAGTCTATGTCGTAGCCATACTCACCGGCGGCGATCTCCATGCCGACCGGCGCGCGGTCGCGTATGAGATGCAGCCCTGCCAGATCGTCTGATGAGACGGGTTCCTCGAACCAGCCCACGCCCAGCGCAGCAAACGCCTCGGCGAAGGCAAGCGCCTGTTTGCGGCTATAGGCGCCGTTCGCGTCCACCATCAGCGCCGCCTGTGGGCCAATCGCCTCGCGCGCCGCCTTCACTCGCGCCAGATCATCGTCGGGATGCGTGCCGATCTTCATCTTCACACGCGGAATGCCTTGCTCCACCCAACCGCCAAGCTGGCGTTGGAGCCGCTCGTTCGTGTAGCTGGTAAAGCCACCGCTGCCATAGATGGGCGCACGCTCACGCGAGGCGCCCAGCAGCGAGACCAGCGGCAGATCGAGCAACTTCGCCTTGAGATCCCACAGCGCATTGTCCACGGCGGAGATCGCCATCGCCACAATGCCCGGTCGCCCCAGGTTGCGTATGGCATGGTTCATGGCGTTCCATGCGCCCTGCACGTTCATCGCGTCCTGGCCAGTGACAACGCCTGCCAGCAGTTCGTGAATCAGTTTGGCGGTCGCCGTGTCGGCGTAGCTATAGCCCAGGCCATGCGCCTTGCCAGCCGAGACCTCCACCAGCACGAGCGTCGTCGAATCCCATGCGAGCGTGCCATCCGCCTCCGGCCCATCCGTGGGGATGGTATACGCCGAAACTTTCAATTTCTGGATTTTGACGGTATCCTTCATCGTCATCGCTCCTTACCTACCCCACCTACCCCTGCCTCCTCCCATCTATGGGAGGGGAAATATATCGTCATGCGGGAAGCAAACTCCCCTCCCCGTTCGGGGGAGGGGCCGGGGAAGAGGTCACATCTCCAACAACACAGGCCGTGTCCAGGCGCCGCCGCAACCCTGCAAGAGAACGGGGAACGCCTGGAAGATGCGCTTCTTGCCGTCCATCACCTCGTCAGGGATGTTGATGTCTTCGACGATGAAGAGGCCAGCGCCAAGTAGAACCTCATGGCAGGGACGGCTATGCTCCGGGCTGCCCCAGCCGCCCATACTGAGCGCGTCTATGGCCACGCCGCGCGCCCCACGCTTTACGAGCAACTCTGCGCCATCGCCGCCGAGATACGGCCAATCCTGCAAATAGGCTTTGTTGATCCCACGTTTCTTGTGCCAGCCGGTGTTGAGCAGCACAATGTCGCCCTTGTCAATCTGATCGGCGAAAGGCTTGATGTCATCGGCGGTGATGGCGCTGGCGGGCTGTTTGCCACGCACATCAACGATCACTGCTGGGCCAACAAACGTTTCCAGCGGCAACTGGTCAATCGTCTTGCCGTCCTCCACGAAGTGATAGGGCGCATCAACGTGTGAGCCACAGTGTGTCATCAACCGCACCGATTCCACATTCACGCCGTCCACACCGATATTTTGCTCAAGGTTGAGCGTGACGGGCTGATAGGTCGGCCACTGGGGACTGTTGTGGTAGATGGGTTGTCCCAGGTCATAGATTATTGTGTAGGTCATTGTACTCTTGTCCTTTTATCCTTTGCTGCCAACTGGCAAACCGCCGAGGCCAATCTCCGGTGTGGGCGTGCGCGATTTCAGTCGTGGCACGCCGCGCCCGGAGGTTCCATGCGGCGAAAGATCATAATGGATGGGTGGCGCGCCAGCCTCCACGCCGCGCATGCTACGTGGCTGGCGCGTGAGTATCGCCTCGCGCTCGGCGATCAGATAATCTGCGGTGCGCGCGGCCAACGCTTGAATCGTCAGCCCAGGGTTGGCCGACCCCTGGGTGGGAAAGACGCTGCCATCACAGACGAAAAGATTTGGGATGTCATGCGAACGGCAGAAACCGTCTACCACCGATGTTGACGGATCGTTTCCCATGCGCGCCCCCCCAATGAGATGGGCATAACGCGGCTCCTGCACAACCTCGGTCGCTCCAGCCGCGCGCAACACCTCCTCCACTTTGTTGACGCCATAGGCGATCATCTTCTGGTCGTTGTCATGCAGGTTGAACGTGGACTTGGCGACGCGCAAGCCGTAGCGATCCGTCTCCTCGGCAAGCTCCACGCGGTTGTCTTCCCACGGCAAAATCTCGCCGAGCAGACCCAGCGCCGCCCAATGATTATAATCCATCATCACGGCGCGCATACCCCAGCCCCAGGCGCCCTTCGCCACCATCATCTGCTTGGCGAAGGCGATGGGCAGCGGCCCCACCGTCTGGATGGCGAAGCCACGCGCGAAGCCACGACGCGGATCCGTCTCGTAGAACTCCTCGGTGAGCGCGTTGGCAGGGGGATATTTATACATGCGAACGGGATCGTCGAAGCGCCCCATCACCACATTGCCCGCCTGCGCCATCAGATACTTGCCGACCACGCCGCTTGAATTGGCCAATCCCTGCTCGAAGCCGTTGCACGCGGAATTGAGCAGCAGACGCGGCGTCTCGATGGCATAGCCGCTGACGATCACGACTTTGGCGCGTTGCTCCTGCTCATGGCCGTCCTCATCGAAGTACGTGACACCCGTCACGAGGCCATCTTTGCCCAGGTTCACCCGCGCCACCATCGAATTCGCGCGTATCTCCGCCCCGTACTCTATCGCATCGGGCACATGGCTGATCAGCGTGCTTTGCTTCGCGCCCACCTTGCAGCCCTGAATGCAGAAGCCGCGATAGATGCAGTGTGGCCGGTCGCCATGCGAACCGGAGTTGATAGCGACCGGCCCGCCCTGGCAGACAGGAATGCCCAGCGCAGTGCAGCCCTTCACCAGCGCTTCGGCTGGCCCGCCAAGTGGATGTGGCCCGTAGGGATAGCCATGTGGATCGCCCCAGGGAAAATAGGCGGGGCCTGCGACGGGCATCTCGCGCTCCAACAGCTCGTAATACGGCTTGAGGTCTTGATAGGAGATCGGCCAGTCGGCGCCAACGCCATCCTCCGAATAGACACGGAAGTCTGAAGGATGGAAGCGAGGCGTAAATGCCGCCCAATGCACCGAGCCACCGCCGACGCCGCGCCCGCTGTTGTTGGCGCCAAACGCCAGTGGATGCGCGCCACCGGTGATACGCAGATCATTCCAGTAGAGTTGATGTGAACCGGCCTCGTCGCTGACCCAATCGCGTTCGGTATCCCAGAAAGGGCCAGCCTCGATACCGACCACACGAAAGCCCGCCCGCGCCAGCCGTTGTAGCAGCACGCCGCCCGCCGATCCGACGCCAACGATCACGATGTCTACCTCGTCGCCGGGCGCAAAGCGACGCATCGGCGTCTTGAGCCGCTGGATGGGGCCTAGCCAGTGCTCATCGTCTTCCGGCTCCTCAAACTTGCCAAATAGCGGCGATTTCATATCATGTGTCCTTCTTCTATCTCTAGCCTGCGCCGTCCGCTCTTTAGGCAGGCTTTGTGGCGTAGCCCGTAGGCGCGGTTTCAACTGCCCGCCATCTCTCTCCTACCTGTAGCCTTCGCCCGCTCAATGTGAGCCGCCCTGGCCCGGCGTGATAGTCTCATGCCCCCGGCCAAGCGGCTCATACTCGCTCGAAACTGCCCACTCAGGCGCTTCCCACTCGTAGCGCCGCTCCTCAACCTCCCACGGTTCGGGCTGGCCGCCGCGCATGTAGCCACGCGGATACGCCGGGCCGCCAAAGCCAATCTCATCCCAGGCATAGGGGTGGGCATAGTAGGCGGCGACGCAATCCTGCACGAGCAGCATCCAGTAGCGTGGCGCCGACATACGCCGCCAAATGCCTTCGCCTGCGGGCGGCTCGCCATCATGGATGGTCTTCAAGACCCGTTCCTGCTGGCCTGCCCCAAGCTGAAGAAACGGCGTATGAAACAGATGTTGGGCAATCGCCTCGATGGCCTGTAGACCCAGCTTATGCGCTTCGCCGTCGGGTGGCATATCCTCGTAGCGATAGCCATCAATCCGCCCGCTGGCCAGCCGCTCGTCAATTGGCCCGACGATGGGGATGCGGTGCGCCTCGTCGCGGTCGTCCTGGGGGATGATGCGTGCGCAGACCGCCTCCATCAGTCGCGCCTCGTCGGGCGTGAAGAAGCGGATTGGCTGCGCCTGGTGGACACGCCGCAACACCACCTCGTGTGTCGCGGCGTCCCAGAAGCGTTGCTGACTGAGCGTAGAATAGCCGGGATAGTAGCCGGGTTGCGCGCGTGGGGGAAGAACTTCGCCGGTCGTTGGATTGCGTGGGAGCAGATCTGTGTTTGCGTTGTCCACCTATTTCTCCCTTCGCAACAGGCTTGCCAGCAAGCCAAGCATGCCGGTGGCGGCGTAGAGCATCGGCGCGAAGATCGGCGGCCCATAGAGCAGGTTATAGGCGGGAGTCTTCAGGCCGCCCGGTCGCCGCAGAATGCCACGCGCATGGTAAAAGACGCCAATTGCGCCGTTGAGCACGGCCAGCAGCGAGACGATGGGCAACGCCAGGCGCGCGATGCGCCTGCTGAAGATGGCCCAGACGCTCACCATAGCAATGATCGGGCTGAGCAAGATCGGCGTCCACTGGATGCGATAGGCATAGTTGTTCTGGTAGTGGGAATAGAGCGACTCGAAGCCGTTCAGCAGCGCAAATATGCCCGTCGCGCCCGCCAGCATCCGCTGGAAGCGTCCCTCGCGCACATCCTGCGCCAGCCGCTCTTCGTCGCGCGCCAGCCAGCCGGGCAGCCAGCTCAGCCACCAGGGGCGCCGCGCCATCAGGTCGGCTTTGTCGGCCTCAGGCGGATCGTCCTCACGCCGCAGCAGCGAGGCGATCAGCCCAAGAAATCCTCCGATCCCCAGCAGAAGCGGCGCAAGAATTGGCGGCCCCATCGCGATGTTCATGACGGGCAGCCGCCAGCCGCCCGGCTTGCGCGCAATGCCCCGGATGTGGAAGATAAACCCCACCACGCCATCCACCAGCAGCGCCAGCGAGGCCAGCGGCAGGAATGTTCGCGCGATACGCCGGTTGAACGCGCCCCAGACACCCGCAATCGTCAGCAGCGGGCTGATGAGCAGCGGGCTATACATAATGCGCTGGCTATAGCTGCCTTTGTAGTGATCAATCGTCACCTCGAGGCCACCCAAGAGGCCGGAGAGACCGGCGATCAGCGCAAGGCTGCGCTGGAAACGCCCCTCGCGAATGCGCCGCTCAATCGCCTCACCCTCGCTGACGAAACGCATCGGCAGGCGGGCGAACAGCCAGCGCCGGAAGCGTTTGGCGCGCTTGGTAACCCTCGCGTTTACCCGTTCGGCCAGCGTGCGCCGCCGCCATGGACGCCAGCGCGTGACCGCAAAAGCGGACGACCGTTTGGATGGCTTGACGCCGCTCAGCTTGCGCCGCGCGACAATAGGGATACGGGCCAACGCCCAGCCGCCAACACGCAGCAGTCCTCGTTGTGCAATGGGTGACATGAGGCCGCGCAACAACAGGTCAAGCACACTATCGCCAAACGGGCGCTTCCGAGACATTAGCTCAGGCGGCGTATCCGGCGGATAAGGTGTCCTTTTCTGCGCCGGGAGACTCTGCTCCCGATGGCTATTGGCCTGTAGTGCTGGCGTTGACGAGGTGTTGGTGTATCGGGGGGGAGAAGTGTTTACCATGCTACGCCTACGCTTTCTTCGCGGTTTGCTTACCGGTCTTGCTTCCGCCTGACTTCCCTCCATTGCCATCCGTCCGCGTCCCCAGGATTTCATCCACCTTATCGCGGAAGAGCGTCAACGCGATGCGCCCGCCGCCTGGCTCGCCTTTCAGCAGCGCCTCGGCGAAGTGGCTTGCCTGCTTCGCCGTGATCTTCGCAGGCATCGGCGGCTCGTTGGCGTCCACCAGCGCCTCCAGCACGGCTGGCCCCGGCGCCGCCAGGAAACGGCTCATCACATCGCGTAGTTGGCGTGGATCGTCGCACGAAAAGCCCTCGGCGCCCGCCGCACGCGCCCAGCCTGCCCAATCGGCTGGCTGAAGCTCCACGCCGTACTCCGGGTTGCCCAGGAAGACGATCTGCTCCCATTTGATCTGGCCGAGATAGTTATTCTTGATGATGATCACCTTGATGGGCAGCTTATGCTTCACGGCGGTGAGCATCTCGCCCATCAGCATCGTGAAGCCACCATCGCCCACAAACGCGATTACCTGGCGGTTGGGATACGCCGCCTGCGCGCCAATCGCGTAGGGCAGGCCGGGCGCCATTGTGGCAAGGTTGCCCGCGCACGAATACATACGGTCGCCACGAATGCGGAAGTTGCGCGCGATCCAGGTAGTGTTTGTGCCGCTGTCACCCGTTACGATGGCGTCGTGCGCGGCAAGTTCGTCGAGCATCTGCGCCACCACCTGCGGCTTCATCGGCATCGCGGTGGAATGCCCTTCGGCAGTGATCTTCTCATCCCACTCGCGTGCAGCCTTCTGCGCCTTTTCAAGGAAGGATCGGTCGGCTTTACGCTGCAACAGAGGGATGAGCGCCTTCAAGACGGATTGTGAGTCGCCTACCACACCTACCTCGACGGGATAGCGCAGGCCAATTCGTGAGGCATCAATATCAATCTGCACGCCGCGCGCCTGTCCTGGCTTGGGCAGATACGCCGGATAGGGATACGACGTGCCGATCATCAGCAGCGTGTCGCACTCCTCCATCACGTCTTCGCTAGGGGCCGTGCCCAGCAGCCCCAGTCCACCCATGCAGTAGGGGTGATCGTCAGGCAGCGCGCCCTTGCCCAGCAGCGACTTCACCACAGGCGCGCCAAGCATCTCTGCCACCTGAATGAGTTCCTGGCGCGCATGTATCGCGCCGTGGCCTGCCATAATAGCCACTTTCACCCCAGCGTTGAGAATATCGGCGGCGGCCTGAAGTTCTGCTGGCGAGGGCAGCCCGGCGCCTGTTGGCGTAGCGGCCCCCGTTATGGGCGCCAGTTCATCAGCTTTGGTGGAGGTGATCCGCGCAGTTGGCGACGACATGCCTGTTCCATTCATCGCGCTCATATGGCCGTCTGGCCCGCCATAGGTATAATGTCCCGGTTGGAACTGCGAGACATGCCCGGGCGTCATCGCAGGACCACCCGGCTCGGCGTTGATCTCCTCTTTGGCGTCGGCCACCTGATAATCAATCGGGAAGGTGATGTGCGCCACCGCGCGCTGGCTCAGCGCCACGCGGCAGGCGGTGTTTACCAGATTGGCGACATCGGTCGCGCCCTGTACCTGCTGGTTATAGGCCGCCACATCGCTGAAGAGCGCCAGCAGGTTGACCTCCTGCTGATAGCTCGATCCCAGCAGATCGCTATACTGCTGGCCGGTCAGCGCCAGCACCGGCGCGCCGTCCATCTTGGCGTCATAGAGGCCGTTGAGCAGATGGATCGCGCCCGGCCCGCTGGTGGCCAGGCAAACGCCCAGCCGCCCGGTAAACTTCGCATACGCGCAGGCCGCGAACGCCGCCGCCTCTTCATGGCGCACCTGTATGAAGCGAATCTTGTCGCGGTGGGTGCGTAGCGCCTCCATCATGCCGTTGATGCCGTCGCCTGGTAGCCCGAAGACGGTATCCACATTCCAGGCGATCAATCGCTCAACCAGGGTATCTGAGGCTGTTGCCATGTACAGTATCCTTTCTCATGCGTGTGCTTTCTTGCTGCTTTCATGCGCAGAATCAAATTGCCGCGTACAGTTCGTAGTAGCGGTTGTCTTCGCGGGAGCCACCCTGGCCCTCGCGGATAGTTGAGTAGTCTTCTACCAGCTCGATGCGCTCGATCCACTTGGTCATCTTGAAGCCAAGCAGCGTCTCTGCGCGTAGGCGCAGCGGCGCCCCATGCGACATCGGCAGTGGGCCGCCGTTCATCTCATAGGCGAGGATCGTCTGTGGGTGGCGCGCAAGCGTCAGGGGGATGACCTCATAGAAAGGCTCGCCTTTGGTGTCGCGCGAGAATGACCAGAAGACGGCGTAGCGCGCCTCTGGCAGTGGCTCGCAGAGATCGAGCACCTTTGACAGCGGTGTTCCGCCCCACTCTCCAACGGAACTCCACCCCTGGATGCAGTTGTGCTGGGTGATCTGCGTCTGTTTGGGCAACATCCGCAGATCATGTAGCGAGAGCGAGAGCGAGCGTTTTACCAGCCCTTTCACCTCCAGGCGATACCCGGAAAACTCCTGCCACATCAATGAGAGGAACTCAGGGCTATCGGGCGGCGCGCCGTTGACCAGGAAGACCGGTGAGATGTCTTCTTTGGGGTATTCCTGGCGGGAGCGTGTCTCGTCAGCCAGCAGCCGCATCGGCGGGCGAATGACCGCGCCAAGCGCGTGCTGCGCCATGCGTGGCCTGCGGAGCGAGACCCACGAGGTAAGCGCATAGATCGCCAGGATCACCACGATTACCCCGACGCCCAGAGCAATCGCGATCCCTTGCGTCGCCGCCTGATCCGTCCCTAGCATAATGTCGCCCAGGTTATGCCCCAGGCCGGTAATGATCACCATCGCCGTATGCACAATCGTGAAGGCGATTACCGCGAGCAGCCCAAGAAAGTGCAGGCTGCGCGCGCGTTGGCGTCCGCCAAAGATGCGCGAATACCAGGGGAACTGCGCCTCGACCGACGGCGATTGTGCGGCGCCGGTGAGAATCAGAAACGGCCCCAGAAGAAACACAACGCCCGCGTAGGCCAGTTGTTGAAGCGGATCATAAGGATGGAACTCGCTCTGTGGCGGCAGGTGAAACGTGATGTACGTCACGAAGGTATGCCAGGCGTCGGGGATGATTGACCAGGAGGTGGGAATCAGCCGTGTCCATTCGCCGGTGGCAAAGAGCAGGATGACGTAGATCACGCCGTTGAGTATCCAGAACGCCACCGAGAAGAAATGCCAGTGGCGGCCTAGCCCCAGGTTGTTGCCGCCCGGCTGGCCGATCAACGGCGAGACGTCGGCCTCTGCCTCAAGCGTCGTCCACAGGCGGCCATCGCTGGGTGGCCGCCATTTGGTGAACTTCAGCCACTCCTTGCCCGGCGCGGCATACTTCGTCCAATAGAGACGCGGATACGAGCCAAGAATCTGGATGCCCGACCGCACCAGCAGCCCGATGAACAACACGTTGATCCAGTGGGCCGTTCGCAGCCACACCGGGAAGTCCGCTCCGACCATACCACGCACACCCTCCCTACACTCGCGGTTTTACCTGCCAATCACGCGCCGCAGCGCGCCTTTGAGCGCCACTTTGCCAAGCCCCCATTTGTTGCGCCAGGCCAGCGCGCCAAGGGCAGCCACACCAAGCGTCGCCAGGGTAGCGCCAAGGATCTGTGGCCGATAGAGATCGAGCCAGAGTTCTTTGCTGTACGAGGTTGCGCGTTGATCAAACCGGCCATGCGCGCCGTAATCATGCGCATCATCCACTGGCTGATAGAGATTGTTTGGTGTACGTGGATCGCGTAGCTGGTCGGTTTGCTGGCTCTTGTAGCCCGTGCGGCTCAGATACCAGTCGCCCAGCCACGGCGCCATGTTGTTTCCCCAGATGGCAATGACCGTCGAGAGGCCAACGTATATCTGGCGCCGCTTGTGATGCGCCGCAAAGTAGATCGCCTCGGCGGCCACCTCAGGCTGGTAGATTGGTGGAACGGGCTGCGCCTGACGCGGCAAACGGCTTTTCACCCAGTTGAACTGCGGCGTGTTGAGCGCAGGCATCTGCACCATCGTGATGCGCACTTTACTGTGGTCGTGCATCAGCTCGGTACGCACCGACTCGGTGAATCCCTGGATGGCGTGCTTGGAGCCGCAATAGCCCGATTGCAAGGGGATGCCGCGATAGGCCAGCGCCGAACCGACCTGAACGATCACCCCGTGATTGCGCGGGATCATGCGCTTGAGCGCGGCCTTTGTCCCATAGACAAAGCCGAGATATGTCACCTCCGTCACACGCTTGAACTCGTCGTTCGTCATCTCCTTGAAAGGCGAGAAGACGGAGGTCATGGCGTCGTTGACCCAGATGTCAATCGGGCCAAACGCTTCCTCCACCTGCGCCGCCGCCGCCTCTACCTGCTCGGCGTCCGCCACATCGGTTGGGATGGCGATTGCCCGTCCGCCAAGCGCCTCCACCTCGGCGCGAGCCGCCTCGAGGCCAGCATGGCCACGCGCTAGCAGACCAATCCACGCGCCGCGACGAGCGAATGCCCTCACGGTCGCCCGCCCCACACCCGCCGATGCGCCAGTGATGACGACCACCTCATGCGTGGCGCGCGCCGTCTGTCGCCCCTGCCGTCCTTGCGTAGCTGGCGCCGCAGGAGTATTGCGCATATCAAGCGTCTGCGCCTGGCCTGACGAATGACTACCTTCCATCGCCTCTCCCTCCTCTGGTGTGCGTGCTGTTGTTTGTGCCGTTCATGGTTTCCCTTCTCTGTGAATCTCTTGCGAATCTCTCGAAACTCTTGAATAGGTCAGCGTTTGTTCGCATGGAAGCGCCGCTTTCGTTCCTTGCAAAGGTGGCGCCAATCTCCCGCCAATCTTCCCGCAATATCACGTTGTGATATATTTTCTCAACAACACCTACCTTGGCATGCGTGATGCGAGATAGCTAGAGATGAGCATGCGCAGCCAATTCAACGCAGAAAGGTTGGTAACGCAGTGACGCCAATGGAGAACCAGCAGGGTCAGTCCGGCCAAGACGAGCAGTATGAACTCATCGGGGTGTTTCCCAACCGTGCGGCGGCTGATCTGGCGCTGGCCGAGTTAAAGGACGCGGGGTTTGATATGTCGCGGTTGGGCGCGGTCATACGTGATGAGCGTACCTGGCCGCGCCCTGGTGACCAGATGGCCTCAGGCGGCGCAGACGCCGCGCTCAATCAGATCGATCAGGTAGTGGAGAATACTCCAGAGGAGCGCGTTCAGGTGATTGTCGTCCCCCAGGGACGCGACACCGAAGCAGTGGTCATTATGAAGCGCAATGGCGCGCAAGACATCAGTGTGAACAGGGGAGGTCTTAGAGTGAACAGCGAAAACGATCCTATCAACCGCGACGCTCAGCCAACGGATGAAGTAGTAGATGAAGTGGATGTCGTGGGTGTCAATGTGGACACCCCCTATGTTCCACCTCAGACGGAACAGCCCGCCGCAAGCAGTGGCATGGCGGGCGCAGGCGTTGGAACCGATACCAGCCCCAGCGGGCTGACCGGCGCAGTCGCCAACGCCGATAACATGACGTCCGCTCAGAACACCAGCGGAACCGGCCTGGTTGGCGCGAGCGTGGGTGGCGATACAAGCGCCGCCGGGCTGACTGGCCCCATGTCATCCGCTCCAGCAACGCGAGATTACAACATTGGCGCATCTGGCATAGCTGGGACAAACACACCGCCCAGCGCCAGTTCAACGGGCGTCTCCGGCGCGGGAGTTGGCGCCGACAGCAGCGCAACAGGTCTGGCGGGCATGGGCGCCGCAACTGATTCCAGCGTGACCGGGCTTGCTAATGGGAGTACAATAAACAGCATGGATGCCGCCGATCTGGCTCAGGGCGGCCAAAGGACTCAGGGCGATGCGCGCGACGCCAGCGACGCTAATCCGGCAAACTAAGCCCCTGGCGCGCCAGTGATGAATCGCCAGCCCAACACGCCACCCGACGCCGGAACACCCTCGGATCAGATGAATGCGCCTCATCCCACAACCGATGAGGCGATCATCATCGACGAGGAATCAACCGATATGTAGCCGTTTAGCCATGTAGAGGAGAGCCATGACTTCGCCAACACCTTCTGAACGATTACCGGTCAATACATCGCAGACGGTGGAAAGTATGCGAACCGGCGCACATGCCGATCCCTACGTTTTGCAGGGAACAGCAAGCATCGCCGTCGAAAAAATCTCGCTCAAACACGGCGGAGCCTTCATGGTGACTGATACCCGTGGCGACCTGCCGGTCTCCGAACAGGAGACCGGCCTTTTCTGGCACGGCTTGCGTTTCCTGCGTACCTGCGACCTTTTCCTGGATGGGCAGGTGTTGACGCCGCTCTCACACTCTATCTCCGATGAGGAAGGTTCGTGCGAGATCGATCTGACCAATCCCTATCTGGTGAAAACCGTTGGCAATGCACAGGATGTGCAGCAGGGCGTTGTGCATGTGCGGCGCATGCTCGAGATTCGCGGACGGCGGCTCACCCAGACGTTCAGCGTCACCAGCTATGTGTCTGAGCCGCTGGAAGTCATGCTGGCGCTCAAACTCGGCGCTGATTTCTCCGACCTTTTTGAAGTGCGCGGGATGGTACGCGCTGCACGCGGGCAGCTTGCCGAGCCACAGTTCAGCACAGATGGCGCGTTTTTCTCGTACCGGGGGCTTGACCAGATAGAGCGCACCACCCAGGTCACTTTCTCGCCAACAGCAACCACCATCTCGGCAAACGCTGCGTTCTGGCGTCTTCCGCTTCACCAGGGGGCAACCAGGCAGGTGATCATTACGGCCGACCTGACCGAACGTGATCCCCATGGGCGAAGTGTCTGGCGGGCGGCAGCCGGACACGCCGCACAACGGACAGCCGACGAAGACCCATGGTCGGAATCGTGGCCGAAGGCGCCTGCGCACACTGGCGCGCTGACGGAGACACAAGCCACACAACACACGCAAAGCGCGAAAACCTTACAAGAAGCGCAGGGCGCCTTGACCATTCCGCATCTGCGCATCCCAGAGGTCAGCAGCAACAACGTCTTTTTCAATCGTCTGCTCAACCGTGGGCTTCACGATCTGGTGATGATGTCTACGGTAACACCCGATGGCCTCTATCCCTACGGTGGCATCCCCTGGTATGTCTGCCCATTTGGGCGCGACGCCCTGATCACCAGCCTGGAGTTCCTGCCCTGGTTCCCGGAGATCGCACGCGGGACGCTTTCCTTTCAGGCAGCCTATCAGGGCGAGAAGGAAGACAACTTCACCGAGGAGGAACCAGGCAAAATCTTCCATGAGTACCGCCAGAGCGAGATGGCGAACTGCCATGAGGTGCCGTTTATCCCTTACTATGGCAGCGTTGACGCGACCCCATTGTTTTTGATCACGCTGGCTAACTATGTCCGCTGGACAAACGATCTCGACTTCTTGCGGCAAATCTGGCCCCATGCCGAGGCGGCGGCGCGCTGGCTGCTGACCTATGGCGATAAAGACGGCGACGGCTTCATCGAATACCATCGCTTCTCGGAGAAAGGTCTGATCAACCAGGGATGGAAGGACTCCTGGGACGCAATCTCGCACCGCGACGGAAGCTACGCCCAGGGGCCGATTGCACTCTGTGAGGCGCAAGCCTACGCCTACGCCGCCTACCTGGCGATGGCCGAACTTGGTCGCAAGATGGGAAGACCCGACGACGAGGCGAAAACCTGGGAACAGCGCGCCACGACGTTGCAGGCGAACTTTGTCCGTCGCTTCTGGTGGGAAGAAGAGCAGACCTTCTATCTGGCGCTGGATGGCGCAAAGCGTCCCTGCGAGGTCGTCAGTTCGAATGCCGGACAATGCCTCTGGCCAGGGATCGTTCCCAAAGAGCTTGCCGAAAAACTGATCGAACGTCTTCTGCAAGAGGATATGTACACCGGCTGGGGCATTCGCACACTTTCGGCTCATGCCGCGCGCTATAACCCCATGAGCTATCACAACGGCTCGGTCTGGCCGCACGACAACGCCCTGATTGGCCTGGGATGTGCGCTCTACGGCCATAAGGATGTGGCGAACAAGTTGCTGGGGAACCTCTATGGCCTGAGCCTCTCGTTTGAGGGCGCCCGTTTGCCAGAGTTGTTCTGCGGCTTCACGCGCCACTTTGGCTATAGCCCCACACGCTACCCTGTCGCGTGTGTTCCGCAATCCTGGGCGGCGGGCGCGCCATTTCTGTTGCTGGCCGCTACCCTGGGCTTTGCCCCAGATGCCGCAGAAGGGCGCCTGAACCTGCGCAACCCAGAGGTACCCGACTGGCTCGAACGGATCGATGTCGCAGGGCTGAAGGTGGGCAAGCGCAACGGAAGTCTTCACTTCAAACGCTCGCCCGATGGCGAGACAGAGGTCATCCTCGACAAGATGAGCAACCTCGATACACAGGTGTTGCCAGACTGACGCTTGATCGGCTTGATCGGCTACCATCAGTACCGCCAGACCATGACAGACCACAAGGAGTGAAGGACAAGAAACGTGACCGAAAAAAGCACGCAGACGACACAACCGACACAAACACACGCCACGTCCCTGGTGATGGGCTGGAAGGCCGGCCCGGAGCAGTATGAGCCAAACGAATTGCTCGACCACGCCATCGCTGCGGATGAGGCTGGCTTCGACTCGCTCGACGTAAGCGATCACTTTCATCCATGGAGCGACGAGGGGCAGGCATGTTTCACCTGGACATGGCTCGGCGCGGCGGCTGGCCCCGACACCATCAAACAGAAGTGCTGCATCTCAGCCCACCCGCAAGATCACATTGACTTCGCGCGCCGCTACCTTGACCAGGGCTTCACCGAACTCTACTTCCACACTGCCAGGCCGGATCAACGCGCCTTCATCGAAGGCTACGCGCGTGATGTCTTGCCGCAGTTGCGCCAGAGCAAGCCGTCGCAACGCAACACCCCCCAACACAGGCAGCAAAGTCGCAAAGCGTCATAGCTGCTTGCCTAGCGTGTTCGCGGCTGCGAGATGCTGCCACCGGTGCGGAGATATTCGAGGAAGGTGATCACCTGCCGCCATTCCTGGGCAGTGTGCGCGGCCCAGGCGCGGGCATCGTGCGCCTGCCGTGTCTGCTGTCGGGGGCTAGCCACTTGCTCGCTCAACCGAGTATAGGTGTTATAGGCTGTGGCGTATTGCCCGTGCGCCCAGGCGAGATCGCTTTCCAGCGAGGTATCCTCCTCGGCGTCGAGGATACGCAGTTGGGCGATGCTTGCCAGCAGGCCGGGATACTGCGCGCTCACCCCGGTGATGTGGTGGGGAACCACATCGCCCTGTAGCGAGGACGATAGCTCATAGAGTCCCTGGTAAAGCGTGCGGAGCGGCGCCACACCGGCAGGAGGCAGCGAACTGAGGGCATACAGCGTCAGCGCCAGTTGCTCGGCGATGGCTTCGACATGGCTTGCCAGGTAGACCGCGTTGACATGGCGATAGGCGTATCCTGCGCGCCGCAAACGCGCCTCGAGCGGCTCGCCCATCAGCGTATAGCCAGCAAATGGCGGCCACCAGACATCCTCTTCCGCCCCTACCAGGCGCAATTCTGGATGCGCCGAGAGCAGCGCCGTCAGGTAACTTTGCGTGGCGATTTCAAGTGTATCAGCGGAATGAGCCAGCCGGTGGCCCGACGCCTCGAGCTGGCGCAGAAACGTTTCGCCTTGCGCATGGCCGGGACGCCTGGTGGTAGGGAAACTTTCGACCAAGACCAGGAAAAACTCAGCTTCAACACCCACCTCGCCAAGCGCCTGCCCCAGACGCGAGCGAATCTCTGAGGGGACGCCAGGGACACGCAAGCCGGGATAGAGCCGCACATCCCAGCCAGTCAGTTCGCTGGCCAGCGGCGCGGGCGCGAGTGGCGCACGCATCACACCGGTCGCCTGGGCGACATAGGTACGTCGTTCGCCAGGCTGGCTTGTCTGTCCCACATCCATTGGCCGCCACCCTTTAATAGTCAGCGCGTCTCATAACACATCGCGCAGCGATATTCGCAGATCATTTTGACAGGATCGTAGAGCATGACCGCTCATGTGGCAAGCGGTCTAGAAAGATAGGCTATTGCGCGGTCGCAGTAACCTCGCATTGGCGGGGATTACTTTTTATCGCCGTCTTTGCCGGAGGTCGCGAGGAAGTCGCGCAGCACGACGGCGTCGTTGTGTTCGGTATCGCGCGCGCCATAGACCAATGTGACAGTGCCTTTGGCGGCCAGCGCCCGAATCTGGGCCAGCGCCTCCTGCGCCGCTGATGAATCTTTCAGTTCCGCAAGATAGCGCCGCCGAAACTCGTCGAACTTAGCGGGATCGTGCCCAAACCATGCCCGTAGTTCATCCGACGGCGCAACATCTTTCAGCCAGTGATCCACCTGTGCGCGCTCATGCGAAAGGCCACGCGGCCAGAGCCTATCCACCAACACCCGCGTGCCGTCCTCAGCGTCTGGCGGCTCGTACACCCGCTTGATCCGCACGTTTCGCCGGGCAGCTTTCGTATCGCTCATCGTGTTCTCCTCTCCGCATCGCTCGCTCATACACACGCATACACACGCATACACACATGAAGAGCGCGGTTGTGCCATACGTGATCAGTAGGGCAAACACAGCGGGCGCGCAAGCCCAACATGTACACTGGCGCCTATGCCAATAGACATAGGAGATCACCCCAGAGATGGAAGGAAAAATCTTACCTTTGGCCTATACGCTTTGCCATCCACCGTCGTACACTATGTGTGAGAGATGCGTGAGGGCGCCCCGCAGGCAGGCGAAACACATACGTCTGGCATGCGTAGTTATGTCAAAGGGATGTCGCCACACGCGACGAGAGAATTCGCGACCAGTGAGCCGCAGCAATCTACTTGAACCGACCGGAGAAAGGGAGAGCTAAGATGGCGCAGAATACACCACCCCCACACGATGAGGACGAACGCAACGAACTGTTGGCGACCATTGCCGCCAGCCGTGAGCTTGGCCCCGATATGGACGAAACACTGGCAAACCGCTACCTGGAGGAACGCCAGAAGGCCAACGCGCGTGTGCGCAAAGCCCAGACAAACCAGGCGCCAGCCACACCGACGCAAGGGCCACAGGGGATGGACACCTTTGGCAGGCGGGCTGCAATCTTCGCGCCGATTAGTTGCGTGGTAATCGCAACGATCATCATCGCCGCCATCTTTACCCACACCTGGGCGTTGTTTGGGCTGTTGTGGATAGGGTTGTTCATGTTTGGCCCGGCTTTCTTTGGCGGACGGCGCTGGCGTCAGGATCGCTGGAACCGCCGTTACTACCGCCGATATGGCCCTTATGGCTCCTACGGCCCCGGCGACTATGACGGCAGCCTGCCGCCTGGCGCGCCCACACCCACCATTGGCTACCCACAGTCCCAAGGCTACCAGCAGCTTCCCGAGTCGAGCAAGCAGCCCACGCCACAGGTGAAGCTGACAACGCCCGCGCCCGTCGCGGCCCCACCGCCAGCCACAACAGCCCCCGCGCCACACGCGCCCATGCCACCGATAAATCCGGCTGGCTAAGTGGACACGACAGATCGGACAAGTAATGCGCCCATCAACTGAGGTCGCCCAGGTGGAGGCACATGACGCACATGATGCGCATACCGATACCATCGTCGCGATTGCCACACCGCCTGGTGTGGGCGCGGTCGGGATCGTGCGCCTCAGCGGCCCCCAGGCGTTCGCCATCGGGCGAGCGCTGTTTCGTCCGGCGCGCCGTATACCAGAGAGCGTATATCCTCCCTCGCATCTGCTGACCTATGGACATATCATTGATCCCAACAGCGGTGAGATAGTGGACGAGGTGTTGATCGCTTTCTTGCGTGCGCCACGAACCTATACGCGCGAAGATATGGTGGAGATCAACGCGCACGGCGGGCCGTTGATCCTGCGGCGCATTGTGGAGCTTGCGCTGGCGGCGGGCGCGCGTGCGGCCCAGCCGGGCGAACTGACCTTACGTGCCTTCCTCAACGGGCGGATCGATCTGACGCAGGCCGAGGGTGTGATGGCGTTGATCAACGCTGGTTCAGACGCCGGGCGGCGCTTGGCGCTACGCCAAATGCAGGGCGACCTTTCCGCGCGCGTGCAGGCGGCGCGCACTGCGGCGCTTGGCGCGCTCACCCGCATCGAGGCCAGCATAGACTTCCCCGAAGAAGAGGTACCGCCGCCCGATCCCGCCGAACTTGGAGACCTGATGGCCCAGGCGCGCGATGAGATAGCAGGGTTGCTTGCAGGCGCTGAAAGCGGACGCATTTTGCGTGAGGGATTGCGCGTCGCGATTGTCGGGCGGCCAAACGTTGGCAAGTCGAGTCTGCTCAACGCGCTGCTTGGCGTCGAGCGCGCCATTGTCACGCCCATCGCCGGAACCACGCGCGACACCGTCGAAGAGGCAGCGCAGATCAACGGCGTCGCGTTGCATCTTGTGGATACCGCCGGGCTGACGGCGACCGACGATCCGGTGGAGAGATTGGGCGTTGAGCGGTCGCGCACGGCCGCGCGCGAGGCCGATCTGCTGTTGCTGACAGTGGATGGCTCACAACCGCTGACTGAGCTGGATGGACAGGTGGCGACCGATCTGCATGCGCTGCTTGGCGAAGAGGGCGCGCCGGTCATTCTGGTGATGAATAAAGCCGATCTGCCGAGAGCGATAAACGAGGAAGAGGCGCAGGCGCTCTGGCCGGGCGCGCCGGTAGTTCATACCTCGGCATTGGAGCGCGCGGGTGTGGCGGCGCTCGAAGAAGAGATCGTGCGGATGGCGCTTGGCGGCGCGGCGCAGGCGGCGGATGCGCTGGTGAGCGCGGCGCGCCACCGCGATGCGCTGCGCCGGGCAGATGAGCAACTGGCTGCCGCCCAAGCGACGCTTGCCAACACCTTACCGCTCGATTTCGTCTCGGTTGACCTGCGCGCCGCGCTGGAAGCGTTGGGCGAGATCACTGGCGAGAGCGCGACCGCTGACCTCTTAGATCGCATCTTCGCAGAGTTTTGCATCGGTAAATGATAGGCGATTATATGCCAGGGCTAGAGCCGCCATCCAGCAAGATGTCTTCGCCGGTCAGCGCGGGACACTGATCCGAGACGACAAAGGCGGCCAGCGCGGCAATCTCTTCGAGCGAGACCAGCCGCTGCATATGATGCAGCCGCGCCTCGTTTTGCAAGGCTTGCTCAAACGCTACGCCACGCGCGTTTGCTTGCAGTTCAAGGCTGCGTTTGAGGTTCTCGGTGAGCGTCCAGCCGGGGCTGATGGCGTTGACGCGAATGTTTGCCCCCGCCAGCTCGCGTGCGATGCCATGTGTGAAGTTGACGAGCGCCGCGTTGACCATCGAAACCATCAACGCAGCGGTCTGTGGCGTGCGTGCGGCGTCGCCAATGATGTTGAGGATGCGTCCGTCGCCATGTTCCCGCATATGGGGGGCAATTGCGCGCACCATACGCACATAGCCCATCCCTTTTACCTGCCAGACGGCTTGCAGATCGGCGTCGCTCATCTCGAAAAAGCGTCCAACTCTGGCCTGGCCTGCGTTGTTAATCAAAATGTCCACATGCTCCAGCTTCGCGATGGCCTCACGCGCGACCCGCTCAACCTCCGCAGTGAGCGCAAGGTCGGCGGCGATCAAGTGAACCGGCGCGCCGCTGTTTTTCTGCTCCGCATGGGCGCTTTGCAACGTGCGTACTGTCTCCTGCAATCCCTCGCGTGAACGAGCCACCAGGGCCAGGCTTACCCCCTCAGCATGAAGCGCGCTGGCAATCGCGCGGCCAATCCCTCGGCTGGCGCCCGTCACCAGCGCAGTTTTCCCTTCAAGGCCCAGATTCATCAAGTATCACTCCCCCTCTGTCTTTCGTCGTCCCATTACAAGTAGGATTGAGATGCTAGCGCATACTGATACCGCCATCCACGGCGATGGTCTGCCCGGTGATGTAGCCTGCCTCCGGCGAACAGAGATAGGCGACCAGCGAGGCTACCTCTTCGATCTCGCCGAAACGTTTGAGTGGTGTGAGGTCTAGGTAATACTTGCGGAACTCCTCGCTGACGTTGGAAGTCAGTTCGGTAGGGATAAAGCCGGGCGCGACGGCGTTGGCGGTGATGTTGCGGCTGCCTACCTCACGCGCGATGGATTTCGTCAGCGCGATCAGCCCGGCCTTCGACGCGGAGTAATTGGCCTGGCCCACCTGACCCATCAGCCCAGAGATCGAGGCGATATTGACGATGCGTCCCCAGCGCGCTTTGAGCATGCCACGCATGGCAGCGCGCGTACAGAGATAGGCCGAGCGCAGGTTGGCGTTGATCACGCTATCGAAGTCTTCCGGCTTCATTTGTAAGATCAACCGGTCGCGGGTGGCGCCTGCATTGTTGACGAGAATAGTCGGCGCTCCAAGCTCCGCCTCAACCCGCTGGAACAGCCGCGCCACATCATCTTCCTGGGAAACATCGGCCTGAACGGCGATGGCGCGGCGGCCAAGCGATTGGATGGCGGCGCACGCCTCCTGCGCGCCCTGCTCATCGCTGCGATAGTTGATAACCACATCGGCGCCCATGCCCGCCAGCCGCAACGCCGAGGCGCGACCGATGCCCCGGCTGCTGCCTGTCACGACGGCCACGCGCCCACTCAAAGAAGCGTGTGGTGTTAACGATCCCGTTTCGCTGTCGGTCATGGTGGCTCCCTTCTCTGCCTATCTAGTCGTAATATATCAGCCCTATATGGCATGCGCTGTGTGTAGGCGCCGCTAGCCAATGTGGCGTTGTTGCGCCGTGTATAGCATATCACGCTTTGCGCCTCAGCATACCACCAAAATTATGCGCGCCACGGCTACCCGGAAGAAAGCGCCAAGCTCTCGAAGATGCTGTAAGCCTGTAAGCCATCCAAACAAACTGTTCTCTGTTTGACGGACTATTTTTCCAGACGTCATGTCAGATCCCCTAGGGGAAACATTCGGGTAATTACTCCTTGGAGCGCCTCAGGTGTCTGAATATATGCTGTTCCAACAGAAAGCCGCTCAATTTGCCTGGCAATATCAGGCCCTCTGCGCGCATCAATAAGTTTGGCGACTTGTAGGGATTCTGGATAGTTCAGTTTGAAGACAATTTTAGCTCCCACGTTGCCCAAGGTCTCCGGCTGGAAGTCATTCATGCCCTGGCTGGCCACTACCACTGCGACCCCGTACTTTCGCCCTTCCTTCATGATCAGCGGTAGGGTAGTATCGCGCGCCAGGCGATGCGCCTCATCCAGAGTGACCACTAAGCGCAGGCGCTTGGCTGGCCCCCAGCGGAACATGTCCTTATAGAGCTTTTGCAAGACAAACGCGCCTGCGGCCAACTGAAGGGTTTCACCATAGATATTATGCAGGTCGATGATAAGACCTCGACGTGCGAGCGAAATAAGGTCAGGTCCGCCCTCAACCGGCTTAAAGAGATTGGCCTCAAGCAAGCGATTGCAACGAACGACGGCATTCTTGGCGCCGCTCTCTTGTTCTAGCCGTTGCAATTGTTTGAGGACTTCCCGCATTGTTGGGTAGCTCAACTCGTCATCGGCCAGATGTCCATCGCCATCAGCAAAACCGTGTGCCCGATATGCCGCCACAATTGCCTTGCGCACAACCTCTTGCTGGATCTCTCCCAAACCGACGACATGCCCCAATATTTCGGCAAGCTCGTAGGAATTCGCTTTCCAGCCGACACCCTTCTCTTTGATGATCTCAAATGGAGAGAACGGCAGGCCGTCCGAGGCGTCGAGGACGGTTCCTGGAGGTGACCAGGCGCCGACGCCCGTCGGCTGCGAAAACTGCCCGTGGAAGTCGAGCACGAGCGATGGCACATGTTGCTCCGCCAAATTAGAGACAATCCGTAGCAACGCCCAGGACTTTCCCTGCCCAGGAATGCCCATGATAAAGAGATGTGGGCTTCCCTTCACGCTTGGCAGCCACGAAACCTGGAAGCCATGCGCCTCACCCAGCGGAACCGCTATCTCCTCATCTTCAGTGTCGGCCTCTGGTAGCTCACTGCTCTTATGAGCAGTGAGCGTTTCGCCGGAGGCCAGTGGTTCCATCGGGTGTTCATCAGATAGAGGCGTCGCCTGTCCATCGGGCGTTTCAGACACGTTTTCCACTGCCAGTATTGTCGTGGGTGGTTCCATCATCACAGGGAGTAGCGTCGCCTGTTGCGGTTCCATGGCCACAAGCGTTGATTCATCTTCAGCGTCAACCACCACCTGCTCTATGTGATGTTGGTATGGGCGGAATCCTTCGACGTCTTGGAGGTCGCGAGATGCCAGTATCTTGACTCTCATATCCTCATCGGGGTAGTCGTCGCGTGGGGGACTTTGCAAATTGATTACATACGCGGCATAGTCGGCTTTGAAGATGAGCTTCTCGCGTTCGAGGCGGTTGAGATACTCGTCAAAGGATCGTTGCACCGCTTCATCAATTAGCCCATAGCGTATGGCGCGCTCGAAATAGAAGCGGATGACGCTGGCCAGCGCGGCGCGCTGCAATGCGCCATCCACACGATCACGATCAAAGAACCGATCCTCAAACGCTTTCGCTGAAGTATGCAGTCGCTCCTTCATCTCTGTGGTGATGTTTTCGAGTGGCTGCGCTCCCCATTGCCAGGCGACAGCGATGAACTCCACCTCCACGGTACGCGGCTTCAGGGTAATCAACGCCAGATCTGCCCCAAACGAAAGCGAGCTAGCGCCGCGCGCTGGAATGGGTGAAAAAATGGAAGGGTGTAAACTCGCCGGAATCAAGACCGACTGCGCCAGCCGTCCTTTGCCCGCAAGCCAGGCAGCCACAGCGCCCAGCCCCACTGCCTGCGTTGCCTCATTTTGTGAGATCATCGCCTGCAAGACTAATCGCCCTGAAAGCGATTTGAGCGCGCGCAGCAACGCCTGAGTCTCCTGCCTCTGGTGAGCCAGACCCATCTCTTCGAGCCGCTGTTGCAACAGCTCGTTGATTTCATCGCGCCAGACCGTCGTCACCATCAGGCGATGATTTACTTCTTCGGTCACATCAGGGATATAGTCAAGCACATAGGCGTCCGCAAGGTGGCGCAGATCGGCGCGGAGGGGGGAATCGTAGTAATCCAACGCGAAGAAGCGGTCGAGCGAAATGACCCAATCCGAGTGGCTATGCAGTGATTGCAGCATCTTGCCTTGTTGTACATCCAACCGTATTTCGAGCGCCGGGCGCGCCTGGCCCAACGGAGCACCGTGGTGAGCGGTGCTCAACAGTCGCCCGCCAGCCAGTAACATTGCTTCCTGTACCTCCGCCAGTGTACCTGTGAACGCCGAGCCAGCAGGATGATCCTCATTTGCGCCTGGCGCATCGCCCATCAGTTGGCGTCGCCAGATCAGGGCGCCGTCACGTTGGGTGAACTGTGGGGCTAGGCGCGCGATTAACCCATAGAGCGCATAGCAATTCGCATGCGTCTCCTGAGTATCAGCAGAAGCAGCGACGACAGTGGGACGGGTGAAGTCGGAAATAATAGCAAGGTGCGCGTCGTGCAGATGTGAGGTCTCTATCTGACTCAGCGGATTGAGCGTGACAGCGATATGTGGCAGCAGTATATCGGATGATCCACCACTATGCTCCGGCGCACGGATGTTTGTGAGATGACGTGTTGGCGTTTGGTAGATATCTTCGCCAAACGCAGCGACCTGCACATGCGCAGGCTTGTTGGGAGTATCGATATCATCATCGTCGTCAGCGGCGCGCCCCACGCGCATTGGTGGCTGTAGCCATTGTTGAAGCGCATCGGCGAAGAGTTGACCGCGATCCGGGTTGACGAGCGTCGTCACCAGCGTTTCGATATAGGGATGTAACTGGTAAAAGCGGTCGAGGTATTCGACAAGGCGCTCCGGCTGCACATCCTCATTGGGATACTCCAGGCTGGCGCCTGTGAGCATGAGGGCAAGATCGTTGCACCGACGAGTGGGGTCGTGAACGTGGGCGGGCAGGGCAACGCCATGAAAGAACAACAGATTTTGACTATACAGAAAAGGAGCGCCCGTCAGGCTGCTATAGGCGATGGGTGGTGTGTTGGCGGGGGCAAGCCCCAGCAAGAGTTCTTTATCGAGCGCATGCTTGCGCTTGCGTGGCTCGATCTGAAGCAGCTTGTCTTCCCACTTCGCCAGCAATTGGGTATAGGTCGCCACCCACGCCGCGCGCAATGGATGTGTCGGCAGCGTGACGACCGCCTCCTCATCGTCTCCGCCAGCCGCCTTGACCTGCACAAGCAATGTATCCACGGTGAGCGCCGCACGTAGGGTGTCGTTGTCGCTAGTGGAACGCAGCTCATCGAGCAGCGCGCGATAGGCCTGCGCATAGCGGATCGCTGCCTTTGCGCGTTCGGCTGTCCACTCGGCGGTCTCGATCAAGTCGCGGGCATTCTCACCTTTCTTGAACCGCTCGAAGAAGAGGCGGCGCGTGTTCCAAAAATCAGCCCACGCGCTGTCGTCTTTGTACTGATCAAGCGCTAGCGATTCCAGCATGTCGAAGGTCGCCTGTCCTGGTTCGGCCATACTCAGGCGATAGCGACCGCCGGTTCCGTGGTTGGCCAAAACGTTCCGTTCGATCTCCACCAGCAGAGGACTTAGTCGCAGCGTCAGCGTGGTGGAAGCGCCTTTGCCGGTCAGCTTGAGCGTAAAGGCGTCAAGCGTTGGGCTGAGTTGTGCGCTTTGGGGGGTGATCTCATCGGTCTTCGGCTGGTCGAGCGCATAGGCAATACGCCCATAGGCCAATGTAGGCGTCGTGGCCCGCCGTTCGCGCGCTGTGGCTTGCGGCTCCTCTGACGCGCGCTCCAGATAGAACGCTTCGCTATCGTCGTAAAATGGTTTATCTTCTGCATTGAGGATAAACTTTCCGGCGGAGTCGAGTGGAATGACACGCACACAGAGGGGGTAGTTTGGCCATTCCTCCTTCTCGATCTCGAGATCGAGCTTAATGTGCGCTTCCCCTCGCGGCGCGGAGCCGCGATAGGCTGGCACATCACGTTCCAATTGATCCAGCACAGAAGAGTGTTCTTCACCATACAGATCGGGAGAACCGTTATCGTCGGCGTCGGTAATGTCAAGGCCACTGCCTTCCGGCACAACCTGAATGCGCCAGGTGGAGAGATTGTTGGGACGCCTGGGTTCACATTCCCAGCGCACAACGATCTCACGCTTTTTCCCCACCTGCGCGACCAAAATGCCACTATCTCCATTCGAGAGTTCCATATGAGTATAGCGTTCGGGCCTGCCATTTTTCGGATTCGTGAACGGTGTGACACTTACCTTCTCCAGATCGCTACGAATCTCCTCGGGGAACCCCCACTGATCGAAAGTAAGCTCAGGGTATGCCAGGATATCACGGCTCCAGGTAGCCACATCGTTCATGGAGCGTCCCTGAAAGAACGAGGTAAGGAGCTTAGCGGTTTGCTGCGTAACCCCTAGTTCTCCAATGCGTTCAGGAGCCGTCGCGGTGATCTTTTTCGGGCGAGCCAAGCGCTGGACACTGCGGAAGTTGCTACTGAGGTTTTCCTGAAACGTCGGACTGCCGTTGGGGATCAAATTGACGCGCCAGAGTTCGTACCCTATGGTATCTTCCTTGCCACGATTCGCTAGATCACTGGCTGCAACGGCAAAATCGAGTTGCTGCTCATCGCTTGCAGGTGGGCGTTTTCGGCGCACGAACGTCAGCACGGCGCGCACCTTAGGCTTTATTTCCTGCATGATGCGCTTGAGCGCCTCTTTATAGAGGTCGCGTCCGTCTATCTCCTCAAAGGAATTTGCCAGCGAGGTGAGCGCAGCATCTACCACAGTGGTTGGCACGAACAAACAGAAGGCTCCCTGCTTGCGGTTGCGCAGTTCGATGGCTTGGTCCGTAGTGATGAACGGAGGAGTCGCCGTCTGCTCATGGGTTAAGATGGCGCAGGTGAGATCAGGGTGTAACTGCTTCAGGCGGTCGAGTACACGCTGGGCAATATCGGGCGCGAGATAATCTACACGCGCGCAATGGCCAGGTTGCGCAGATTGCTGGCGCCGGGCGAGCTCTTCGGCGAGCAAACCGGCTACCTGTGTGGAGATAGTTGTAACATCAGTGGTGTCTGTCGTTATCATGGCGAGTTCATATCCTTTGGTGTATGCAGAATGACAATATTCGCAGGAACCGACGTTTGGGCCTACGCGCCCGTGTATGGCGGACGGAGTTCCTGGACGGTGAAGTCGTCAGAGAGATCGCTGAAGACGCCCATCTGACGGAGCCGCGCCAACATGGCGCGTAGGTTGTCGCGCGCCGCCGAGGCAGCCTCGGCCCCGGAGTAGGGTGCGGGTGGTCGGTTAATTAGGATGCCGAAGCGCGTATGGAGATAGTCCAGGAACTCTTGCAGGCGCACCGGCTCAGCCTTCTGCTCTTTGGGATTGATGCGTTGCTGTGCGGCGGGCATTTTGGCCCCCTCTTCGGAGGGAATGGCCACTGTCGCCAACTGTACAAGCACCGCCAACAGATCGTTGCTAGGCGCATAATGCCACGACTGCCGTCCTTTGAGGGTACCGGCCAGTATGCCATAGGGCTTGGTCAGTCCACCAACGCCCCAGAACCATGCTGCGTAGTGGCGTAAACCTTCTTTTTGTTGCGCTTCGGTAAGCAGTTTGGCGACTCGCTCTATATTGGTTGTTGCACCTTGAGCTATCTCGTCAAAGTATGCACGAGGATTTGTATCGCTGTCACTATCATCGGCATCATCAGCACTCTTATCGCCCTTAGCACCGCTAGATATTGCCGCTTTCGTCGCATCAAGAATCTTATCTTCGTCATCCTGTGCTCTTGTTTCGAAGAGACCCTCAAATTGGGGGTGATGTAACAATTCGAGCAATCCCTGAAGGTAGTGCGGCCCAGAGGCCGCGCCATCGAGCGCAGCTTCGATCTCTTTCGCTTTGGTTCGTTTGAACTTGCCCACATATCCATCGAGCAAGCGCAGCAGTAAGATAGTTCCAAGATATCGCTGGTAGGACTCGATGTCGCGCCGCACGCAACTACGCGCCATCTCTTGACTAAGGCTATGCGGCTCGTTCGTAAAGTCCAGGTAGATGTCCGGCGGCGATGGCTCCATGTCATCGCACATCGCCGCTGGTAATATCTCTGGTGTCTGTACCAGTTGGTTGAGCGCGGTCACATGCTTGAGGGTGTAGACAAACAGCTCAAAGCTGATCAATGCCTGGAAGTTATATGTCAACGCCTGTGTGGGCATCTTATCGCCAAAGAAAAACAGGTAGCGCAGCAAATCTTCGCCAAGCATCTGGGCTAATAACGGACAAGCCGAGGCTAGGAGTGTTCGCGATTCTCTCTTCCCCACTGGGGTGGCATCGAACCCATCCAAAAATGCCAAAGAGAGGCGTGTCATAGTATCAAGCGCCGTAGTACCATCATAATAGCCACCCAATTGTGGTGGAGGGTTGATGATGACACCTTTGGCAAAGACCCTCTTCAGGTATTCTTTCAGCATTTCCCGCGCTTCAAAGTTTGTTCCCCCACAGGAACCAAGCATTGCCTGGTAAAGAAACGAATCAACACCTCTTTGGCGTGAGCCAGCTTTCGGAAGGCCAACTTTGTGAGACAATATAGTATATGGTGTTACTGTGATAATCTGTTCGCCTCGCCGTTGTTGGCCAACTGTTCCAACTTCGATCAATTCAGTGCGTACAAGCCGTTCTAACGTTTTATACCTATCTGGCTCTTCAATTCGTATATCAGGATGACTGGCAAGTTTGCTTATGTATTTTCCGATGGCCTCAGGATCGTTAGGGCGTTGCCCTGCCTGAAGTCCATCTGCTAGCGCCTTAAAGAAAAATGTCGGGAGGAAATGGTCAACGTCAAATCCGTTGAGCTCTAAACTGAGCGCCTGGGAAAACGTTGTTCCTCTCATCTCTTTTGGCAAAACAATCTTCATCGCAAACAATCCTTTCTCGCCTTTCTGGCCTCTCGTCTAAAGTGCGCCTTGATCGGCGCGCAACACTATTTTGTTGTCGCGCTGGGTGAACAGGCTTACCTTCGTCTGGCGCTCGACCAGCGTAATATCGTTGGCCTCGCTCAAAAGCAGCGCGTGCTTGAACGGTTGCAGGTCTTCGAGCAACGGTTGGAACTCCGGCGCGGTATTGAGCAAGCCATCCGCCATGCGCATCAGCAACTCGAAATGATCCAGCGTCAATTCCAGCCGATAGTAGGGTTGATTGTCGCGCCAGTGCGTCAAGATCAGCGTTTCGGGGATGGTCTCGATGTGGCCATTGCTATCCCCCGGCTTGAGACTAAATCGATCTAGTGGGAACTCTTTCAAGATGACAAGCTGTTGCTCCTCGGAGGCGTTGACCTTGATACCAAACCCTGCGCGTGGGCGGATATTGACCCCCTCGGAGCGCAGCATACCCACCGCCAAGCGCCTGAGGGCTTCTTGTTTATTCCCCCCGCCTGCCAGCAAGGCGAAATACTCGTTGCTGTATCGGTAGGGCGCCAGTTCTCGCCAGGTGGGCGCGTTCGCGTTCTCCTCCGGCCCGACGCTCTCAAAATAGAGTCGGCGTTTCATTGCGCCCAGCCATTCGCCCTCGCTCTCATAGAGCGTGCGCTTCGGCATGTCAGTCCTATCGCGGAACAACATCGCACGATCCATGCTATCAGCGTCATCCTGATGAAAGTGGAGGAAGCGATCCAGACGCGGCTGTGGGAAACGTGCCGGATCGAGGCGAGCAAACTCCGCCAGCAGATCGTCAGCTCCCGTGACATCGCTAAACACGGCGCGCCAGAAGGCAAGATCACGTAGAGCACGTAACGAGTTCAGGTCACCATCCTTTACGGCGCGATGAACATCCGCGCAGCCGTGATCCGCCGTCAGTGTATAGGCTAGCGCAGAACGCAGATCGCGCATCGTGATGTGGCGCTGGCGTCGCAAGTGGATCAGTGTAAAGAGGTAATCCAGTCGCTCCTGACTGGCCGCCTCGCGGAGCGCCATGGCGTTGCGCCGCAAGGGGCAGACATCCCGTGCGCTGCATGATTCACAGATGTTCCACTGTGTCCGGTCAACCAGTTTGTCGAGCGTGGCCAGTAAAAGCGAGTGTGTGCCATTTGCGCCATTTGCGCCAGGCAGGCGCACAAACGCGCGACGTTTAAGATCGATCACCCAGACGGGCTTCTCGAAGAGCTGCTCGACACCGTTGATTGTTGTAGAACGTCTGGGGTCAGGCTTCGCCAGCACATACTGCGCCAGCCAGCCAAATGTCGCCTTCTTGCGAGTGAAGAAATCGGCAAGCCGCCCATCGTTGATCGCGACTAGCGTAGTAAGCGATACGCCCTGTTCTGTTCGGCCCTCCAGTCCACCCAGACGGCGTTCCAATTGCTCGTCTGCACTCATGCCCTCATGTGACTCCGAAGCGTCGTAGCAACTACGGAAGGTATGGCCGTTCAGACGAAACTCCCACCCGCTAGCGTCAGCCTCCACCGTCTCGGCTCCCTGGGCAATCAACGCTGCGCGCACCTGCTCCAGGAATGCTGTCTTGCCGTCTCCTGGGTTGCCGGAAAGAAACAACGCCTTTGGTCGGCGCTTGATGATGTTAGGAAGCACAGCGGTATCTAGCCGTGTAGGGACATACGTCTCGCGTACAAAATCCGTATCCAGCCCACGGTTGTTAGCGTTGCCGATCGCGCTGTTGCGATAGAGGCTACGGATGTCGTCTATCCAGGGATTGATCCGCTCACTGAGCGCCCCACCTTGTTTCGCGTCGTCATGCGTCTCAACAGACTGGGCCTCCAAGGGAACAGGAGCTAGCAACGCAAGTGTCTCTTCCACTGGTGGGCGCATCGCTGCTTCCAGTCGCTGACGAAACTCCTGAATGGAGTTCGGGCGTTTTTGGGGATTCGGATCAAATGCGTCGCGCAGTACACTCAGGCATTCTCTGATTGTTTTCTCGTCCTCCTGACTGAGTTCAGGGCGCTCCATTTGCAGATACCCCATGTCGTCCTCAATGGAGTCCTGAGGGGCAGGCAACGATCCGATCAGCGTCTGATACAACACCACCGCCAGCGCATAGCGATCACAGCTCTCCGGTGGGGTGGCTGCGCCGCTGGCCTCCGGTGGCCAATAGCGGGGAGTTCCAGCGGCTGGGCTTGCCTCATTATAGCGAACGGCAAAGCCAAAATCAACCAGTACAGGCCGATCATCTGCTGTGTGCAAGATAATATTTGCCGGTTTGATATCACGATGCCGTATTCCCTGCCCTTCCAGGGCGGCGACTCCCTCGATTAAGCCATGCGCCAATGAACGCCAGCGATCCAGCGGCCAGGGAAACTCGTTCGCCAGGGCTTCAAGCGTTGGGCCAGGGATGTAGTCCATCGCGATTTGCACATCATCCTTTGCGCTAAAAACATAGCGAATTCTGGCAATATAGGGGCTCGTGAGGTTTTCCAGCGCAGCCCACTCTTTCCTGACCATCTCAAAAGCCTCTTCAGGACGGATGAACTTTTGCAGCGCGATATTGGCGCCTGTGACTTCATCGTAAGCAAGGTAGGTGATGACAGTAGTCCCCCTGCCGACTACCCGAAGCGCCTTGTATCTCCCATTCAACAGAGGTTTTTCCCCTGCATCTGACTTGGTGGCCGACTCGGCGCGCAATAGTTTGATCTGGTCGCTTAGGAAGTCCGCTACCTCACTTGGGGAGAAGCGCACGCAGGGATCAACCGCAAGCGCGCTCTGAAAGATGCTAGTGATCTCACTCAGTATCTTTGGTTCTTCGTCCGTCCAGCGATCTTCCAGGCGCGGAATCGCTCCGTTTTTAGCGTCGATGCTCAATTCGGTGATCGAGCGCCCGCTGAGCCGTTCAAAGAAAACAAGTGCAAGACTCCATGTGTCCGAAGCCGCCTGTGCCCCACCATAGCTCCCTGCCAGTTCCGGCGCCGCATAAGGGTCTGTCAGCCTGAGTTGATCCAGGTTGACGGCAATCGAGGCGCCGCCCAATCGCGCGGCGTAGAAGTTGGTGAACACGATCTTGGGAGAAGCGCCTTTCGTGGTGACATACAGCGCATCCGGCGCAATCGCCCGATGGATGACGCCCTCCTGGTGCATCTTTGCAAGGCCCCGGAGAGCTACTTCGGCAAGCGCAAGCTCCTGGAGCAGTTCACTATGGCGTTGTGGCGTAGGCTCGTCACTGAGCGACTTTCCATCAGGCGGCGTGACTGGCAACACAAGGAAATTGTCAGACCAGCGAAAAGGATCGCTAAACTCAGGGCAAAGACCAGTGTTTCGTAGTTTGCGCAGCGCCTCGCACTCCCGCCGATAGAACTCCTCGCTGTCGCCACGCTCGGCTGGATTGCCCAGATCGTATACATACAACAGCCTGGGTCGGGAAACGCCAACTTCCTCAATGGTTGCACGGAACAGACGCATGCCGGGCCGTTGAGCGATCACTTCTTCGATCCGATACTCGCCGATCAGCCTCGGCGTCTGAGCACGCCTCTCCAAATCTACCAAACACTTTTCTATTTCGGCGCAATGGAAGCCGACCAGTTCATTTCCTCGCGGGGTATCTGCATCTAATCTTCGTAACTGGTGGCACACTGTATCAGAGCGAAAGATATGATCGCGGCTGCGGGAGTCGCTCAGGTTGACGCTCACTCCTTGCGATGGCAAAATGACTCCTGGATAGACATAAAAGGAGTTTTGGTTTCGAACCGATGGAACCTTGCTCTCGATGCGGCCCCGTAACACCTTCGCCGCCATATCAAGGGTGTTCAAGGGACTTCGCCTGGACTCGCCGTTGAGTATCCAATACTGATCATCCCCACGTAATTCGCCAAACCAGGCTTTGTCGTCGAGTACAAACACCTGGTGATCGCCAATGACGATGAAATCAATCTCATAAGAATTGCCGTTCTGCGTGGGAAGTACCTTGTTGGTGATGATCACCCATTTGGCCGGGAGGTTGTCTTTGAGATGATACGCTGTACGCTTTTCGCTCTCCGTCGCGAACTCTCCTGCGTGAATGAGCTTTGCCATGTGGAACCCTTTCTGTGTTGCAGCCGGTCTCCGTTTTTGGACGTTCGTTGCCCTGCGCTTACTGAATGATCAACAGACCTCGAAGTTATATGAAGTTATATAAGGCACAGATACATACATTATGTTACGTGCTACAACGTTTACGTCTGGGTAAACTCCGCGCACGTGGGAGAGAACACCTACTGAGTGTAGCGAGCTGACGCATATAGATCAGACCTGTGGCGCTGTTCACCTGGATGCTCTGAACTATTCAATACAGCGCCACGGACAAAAAGCGGAAGTTACTCTTGGACAGATGCAAAAATTGTTGGTCGCGCCATTCCTACTACCCTGCTTGACAGCGCACATCAGCCGTTCATAATAGAGCGGAGATGGCAAGCGACTGGTGGATCGATCAGGATCGAGCGATAAGAGAGGACGGCGCGTATGTTGGCGAAAGCATGTAGCTGCGCGGTGGTGGGGTTGGATGGCGCGCTCGTCGAGGTAGAGGT
>JAJPIU010000266.1 GCA_021324535.1 Pseudomonadota bacterium | reverse complement strand
AACACCCCTTCGTGTGGGGCAAGCGCCGTCGTCACCAGCCACGACGGCAACCAGGCATCGCCCTCAAGCCAGCAGTGGTGTGAACTTGGCGGATGCGCCACTTAGAGGGTGTTTGGAAAGCCCTCAAGTGACTGGGGCTGGTAAGGTAGCAAGGCGGCGGAGCACGTGGACACTCGACGCCAACTGAATGAACGCTTCGCTACTTTCCAACCGGTAGTCATCGTCTTTGCTCAACCGACTCAACCGACGGAAGCGCCCCAGCCAGGCAAAGCTACGCTCGACCACCCAGCGGCGCGGCAGCACATGAAAGCCGCGTTGCCCGGCAGGACGGCTCACTACCTCCACCTGCCAGCCGAGGAGCCGCTCGAGGTCGCAGGCCAGGTCGGCGCTGCGCTAGCCTGCATCCACCCACAGCCGCTGCATGCGGGGCAAATCCGGCCCGTCACGCAGCAGCGCCTGCGCGATCAGTCGGGCGCCCTCCCCCTCGCTGACGTGGCCAGACGAGACCACGACTTTGAGCAGGAACCCTGCGGTATCCACGAGCAGATGCCGTTTGCGGCCCACCACCCGCTTGCCGCCGTCTCGCCCATGTGGCCCCCTTGTCTCTCGTTTTCCGTCGCCTTGACACTTTGACTGTCTAAGATGGCGGCGCTGGGCGTCTCCTCGCGTCCCAGGTGGCGGCGCTCTCGTTCGCGCAAGCGGGGTTGGATCGTCTCCCACACGCCCTCGTCCCGCCAGCGCCGGAACTACCAGGACACGGTTTGCCAGGGAGGCAGGTCATGGGGCAGCCGCCGCCAGGATTGCCCGGCGCGCAGGGCGTACAGGATCGCATTCACCATCTCACGCCGCTCCCAGCGCGCTGGCCGTCCTCCGCGCTTGGGCCTCGGCACGAGCGGTTCGAGACTTGCCCACTCGGCGTCACTCAGGTCAGTGGCATACCGTTTTCGTGTCTCAGTGCTCATGCCTCCAGTCTACCCAATCTGAGACCCTACTTTCAAGACACCCTCTTGCATCAAAAAAAATGGAGCGCCAGGTTGGCGCCGTCCGTGCGTAAGGACTCCCCAGTGTAGATATACGCAGAGTAGTTGCTCTTCCACGCACATGCCGCCAGATAGCGTGGAGCGAAGCGCCGCTCAGTACAGCAAAAAGCACACGAGAAAAGGAGCCGTTCAATGTCCGCAGCCGCTCGTCCCCTCACCGTTATCATGCCCGAATGCGCTCAGCGCGGTTGTACCCATGAGGGCAGTCGCTATATGATGGTCTGCTGCCGTCAGTGCAATAGCTGGTTTTGTCCCGATCATCTGGCGTCCGGTGAGCCTGTCATCCCCGTGCGTATGGTGCGACCAGGGTTTGAGGGAATGTCTTTTTACACGGGATTGTGCGCGAATTGTGCGCAGACGCCTGCTGACCCACAGTTCCGCGCTGAGGCATGGCTCCGCTGATATACCTTACAGCCTGAGATACACCTCATCAGGTTGCCAAAGCCCCTGCCCTGAAAGCGGTGGTCAATCATCAGACACTGAATGAAGCCAACCCCTGCAACCAGTTCGTATATCGTGAAACAAACGAGTGGCGATTGCGACTCTGAGGGTGTTCCCAGCCAATCGCTGCTCCATCATAGATGGCCCACGGAAAGAGATGCGGATTGACATACGCCTCGGCCAGTGACTTCACGTTGGGCGCCACAAGGCCTCGTTGATTCTCGTCTACATCAAGCGCGAGGCAGGCATCCAGATTGTCGGAAGTCACTGGCGCGAGATGGATAGTAGCGTCAGGCTTAACAAGTCTCATTTCTTGGGAAAGGCTAGGTTCCCCCCATTTTCATACCATCCCATCATCTATGGTAGCGCGCCTCAGCCGCGCATTTGAGTCGGCGCAGCCCATCCTGCACGCCATCCTCGAACAGCTTGCCGCCAAAGCGTCCGAGCAGCCAACCCCGCCAGCCTGGCGGGAGCGTGAAGTTTCAGCCAAACTGCACGCGGCAGGCGGCAGCGTCGAGCGGCGTGCAGGTAATGGTAGCGTCATTGGTAACGCCGAGGGGGAGCGTCACACACAGCCGAACCCGATGCTGTTCGGGGTTCACCTGCTCGACCCGGAGCGTCACATCCCAGGTTCTGCCCAGCGCCGAGGTTTTCGCGTAGAGCATCTGCCCTGGCGTGGCTTTCCCCTCCGGGACAATGCGCTCCGTATGCGCATCCCACCATTCATCGTAGAGCGTCGGCTCCGAGAGCAGCTCCCACACACACTCAACCGGCGCCACGACATCCGCCACTGGGCACAGCGCAAGGCTCATAATATGTCCTCCTTTATTCTCCTTCAAGAGAGCGCCCTGCTTCTCAGATAAGAAACATAAGCCCAATGACATAGAGCGCCAGTAGGCAAAACACCCCCAAAAAGCCTCCTGCGCTGAGGACGATCGCAAGGATGGCCATCCAGCGGCGTCTGCCCTGTGGACGATAGCGGCCAGACGTGGCCAGCGCAATGATTCCCAGAACCAGCCCTTCGACATCGGTTACTATGCCGACAAGCGTACACACTAGACCTCCCACAAGCAAGAGACCACTTGGCGACGCGCTACTGAAAGCTAGCACGGTCGCCGCTATGCCAAGCAGCGCAGGAAGGCTAAGAATCAAGGCGACGAGCGCGAGCGTATTTTGGTTCTCTTGCTCAGTTGAAGGCACATCCAATGGGGAGGAAGGAGGCTCACCCACAATAAAGACCGGGAAGGGAATCAAAATCAAAGGAACTGGCGAAGAGGCATTTTCTTGTGGAGCGAACGCGACATCCTGGCCAATGGCTGGCGAGGGAGCGCGCCGATGTGGTTGCGCGCGGAAGCGTGTCAGACAGGAACAACGGCTCAGAAGCGACATAGCAAGGCGCCTTTCGCTGAACAAAGGAAAGAAGTGGTTCCTGTGAGAGGATAGGGCCAGCGGGTCAGTTGTACCAGTCAGCTATGTTCTTGTCTTTACACCGGGCTTCTTTGCCTCACCACCATCAGTAGCAGTTGTCTTGCCTGTGTTAGAACCAGCGTTGGCCGCGCCTGTCGTCGGGGCAGCCGCAGACACTGACGTGGCTGAAGCGGCTGCGGGCGAGCCAGTCAGTATATCCCACGCGCCGCGCAGATACTCGATAGCCGAGGCAATCGTCCAGATCACCGCCAGCAACAACACAATGTCAGCCGCAGCCAGCAGATAGTCCGCGAAGGTGTGGGATGGCGCGCCACCGGTCGCTAGCCCTAGGGGAAACGCTGTCGCGCCATGTAGCCCGCGCGCCAGCAACACACCGCCCGACGCCAGTAGCGTGATGAACGTCTTCTGCTTGCCCCAGCGCCCGGCAGGAATCACCCGCCCCTGCGCTGCCGCCAGTGACCGCAAGCCCGACACAAGAAACTCGCGCGCGACAATCGTGATCGTGATCCACGCGGGCACGGCTCCTACCTGCGTCAACGCAATCAGTCCAGCGCAGACGAACACCTTATCAGCCGTCAGATCGAGGAAAACGCCCAATTGCGACACCAGGTGATGGCGCCGCGCCAGGCGACCGTCAATCGTATCGGTGACGGCCCCAACAACGAACAAGACCGTGGCGATGAGATAGGTCACCGGCTGGTTGATCAGAATCAAGATCACCAGCGGAATCGTCGCCAGGAGTCGCCCAAAACTCAAAATGTTTGGTACCCTGCGCACACTTCACCCTGCGCTTCCTCGCCTTTGCTCACTGTGTGATGATGACAATGAGATGACCAACGCTACAGCGCCGTTAGCCGCTATCGGTACGTCAGCGCTATGCCCTACTGAAAATGGTGTACCTCGGTATCTCAGTATCTCACATATCTTCAGCCCCTGCTATGCTTGCCGATCCTGCGCCATCCTGTGTCCCCTTCCATGCGCTACACGCGCTACAATAGAGCATGAAGATAAACCGGCGGATAAGCAAGAGGCGCCAATGGCAACACCACACGACACGCGCGCTAAGCCTTCGCAGATCATAGCGCGCGCCGTCGCTTCGATGGAGCGCGAAAGCGAGGATCCAAACGAAAGAGATAGCGCCGCTGGATCCCTCATGCCTCAACCGCTGCCATGTATTCTCTACGAAGACGCCCTGATGTTGGTGGTGGGCAAGCCTGCGGGCATGGTGACGCATCCGGCCTATAAGCATCCCGACGGAACGCTCTGCGACGCGATCTTCGCCCGGCAGGCGGCGCGCGGCGAGAGACGCCCCTGGCTGCTCCACCGGCTCGACCGCGAGACCTCCGGCGTGTTACTCTTCGCTAAAACCGATGCCGCCCGCCGCGCGCTTGTGCGCCAGTTTGAGCGCCACACCGTGCGCAAGCGTTACCTCGCGCTGATTGAGGGCAACCTTACGGCTTCAACCGGCGAGATTACGCTGTCTCTTCGGCGCGATCCGCTGGATCGCCGCCGCGTGATCCCCGACGCTGGCGGGCAGGCTGCGCAGACACGTTATCATGTGATAGGGAGCGTTGATGCGCCCACAGCCTCTGCCAGGCTGGCGCAGTTGGCGCCTGTTTCCACGGGCTATATGCTGGCGCTGGTTGAACCATTGACGGGGCGCACTCACCAGATTCGTGCGCACTTCGCCGCGTTGGGGTATCCACTGGCGGGCGACACACAGTATGGCGCGACCACGCCAGCAGGTATTGCCCCGCGTGTGATGCTGCACGCCTGGCGCATCGGCTTCCGCGCCCCCATGACGGGCGTCCCATGCGAGGTTGCGGCCCCGCCACCCGCCGATCTGCTCACGCTGCTCAGGCGGCTTGGGCTGGCCAGGCGGCTGGCGCCACTGGATACATTCGATATTGATATGCTCAATACCATTGCTCCCTTTGATTTGTCATTGTTACCTTCGCCACAGCGAGAGGAGCCAGCATGCGACTGACATCGCTTGATCAGATCAACCAAAACTACCGGCACATCTATTTGCAGCCCCACTTCGACGACGCCGTGCTCTCGTGCGGGGGGGCCATCGCCATGCAGACACATACCGGCCAGCGGGTGCTGGTCGTCACGGTGTTTGGCGGCGTTCCCCCTGCCGACTTCAAGCCAAGCGCATTCGCCAGCCAGACTCTACAACTGATGGGGTTGCCAACCAACGCCGCCGAGGCCGTGGAACAACGCCGCGCCGAAGACGAGGCCGCGCTTGGTAGCCTTGGCGCGGATGTGCTCTGGCTCGATTATCTTGACGCTATGTATCGCGGTTCGCCAGCATTTTACCAGGGCAACGAGGCGCTGTTTGGCGCAGTCAACTCTGGCGATCTGGCGCTCGATGAAACACTGAGCGGCGTCTTCTCCAATATTCATGAGCGCGCGCCGCTTGCCGCTATCTATGCGCCGCTAGGCATCGGCCACCATGTAGATCACCAGTTGTGCTGCTCGGCGGCGGATCGGCTGGCGCAGCGTAAGCTCAACGTCAAGTTCTACGAAGACTTCCCCTACGTGGCGCAACCAAACTTGCTCGAAACACGCAAACGCGAACTGGCGATTGCGATGGAGCCGGAGTTGGTGGAGATTTCTGGCCAGTTGCGCCAGAAAGAGGAGGCGCTGGCAATGTATACCAGCCAGGTCGGCCAGCTCTTCGGCACGGAAGACAAGATGCGCCAGCAACTCCGCAGCTACAGCGGCTCGCTTCGTCGCGCCTACCCCGGCATCTACATCGAACGCTACTGGCGCTGGTGAACCCATCCCCCCTGCCCCCCTTCCCATCTATGGGAAGGGGGATATTTTTATGCTATAGTTATATCTAGTTATATCGTATTGAGACGGCTCACAACTTGCGATAGGGATAGCGCCAATTGTGGCCCAGAGTCTCTGATATGCTCTCAATAGGATGATCGCAATGGTTTCGATGACGACAGCGTTTTCATCTGCTTCAGCGTCGCGTCCGGATATTCTGAGCTTTTTGTATGGCGTGTACGCCTCATTGCCAGGCCAGGGGCCGTTGCGCCAGTGGCTGGCAGGAGTAGTCTTGCTGGCGACGCTGGCGCTGGTGGTTGTTCGCCCTCGCGGGCTGGCTGTCGCCTGGGCCGCTGGTGGAGGCGCGATTCTGACGCTGGCGCTTGGGCTGATCGGTCTGCGCTCGCTCACGACGATCTTTGGCGACGTGTGGGACGCCGCCGCGACGCTGATCGCGCTCTTCATTCTTTCCGAGGCGCTTGCCAGCAACGGGTTTTTCGTCTGGGCGGCGCGCTGGCTGGCGCGGCTGGCGGGTGGCTCCGGCTGGCGGCTCTATGGGCTGACGCTGCTGCTAACAACTGCGGTGACGGCGCTGCTGGCGAACGACGGCGCCGTGCTGATGTTGACACCGATCTTCGTGAAGCTGCTGGCGCAGATTT
>JAJPIU010000103.1 GCA_021324535.1 Pseudomonadota bacterium | reverse complement strand
CCGTCACTGCCGTCACTGCGCATAAACGCAAGGATTATGCCAGTGCGGTTTGTGACTTTCGTCATGGGAATCACCCGCCGCCCGCTCACGGCAAAAATAGGTCGCCGTTGTGCCTTTTGGGACTCTTCTCCAATGCGCTTCGCTGGCTATACTTGCCAGTGTGAGCGATAGACACAAAGGCATCCAGCTATCGTATCGCGGAGGGGAGATACACACTATGGCAGAATTACAGGCGATGTCCAGCCCGACAATGACGGGCACTGACGCGTCGGAGCAAGAAGCAATCATCAAGATTGAGCATCTCGTCGTGCGCTACAAGCAGTTGACGGCGGTCAACGACATCTCGCTGGAGATTCGCGAGGGCGAGTGCTTTGGCCTCTTGGGGCCAAATGGCGCAGGCAAAACCAGCACACTGAGTGTGGTGGAAGGGATTGTGAAACCGGCGGAGGGTTGTGTGACCGTTGGAGGCTACGATATTGTTCATCAGAGCGCGGCGGCCAAGCGGCTGATGGGCGTGCAGTTACAGACCAGCGCCTACTTTCCTGACCTGACGGCGGTCGAACTGCTTCAGTTGATCGCCTCGTTTTACGAGATATTCCCCTCGCGCAAACAGGCCATCGCCCAGCTTGATCGCTTTGAGCTAGGGGAAAAGGCCAACGCGAAGGTAAGCCAGCTTTCGGGCGGCCAGCAGCAGCGGCTCTCGCTGGCGCTGGCGCTCGCCAACGATCCCAAGATCGTCCTGCTGGACGAGCCGACCGCCGGACTCGATCCCCAGGCGCGGCGGAGCGTCTGGCAGAGCATTCGCCGCCTGAAAGCCGAGGGGCGCACCGTCATCCTGACGACCCACTACATCGAAGAGGCTGAGTTGCTCAGCCAGCGGGTCGGTGTGATTGACCACGGCCAGATCATCGCGCTAGGCACGCCCCAGGCACTGATCGATCAGCTTGGCGAAAGCTCTACGTTGAGCGCCGCGCTCGATCTTTCGCCGGAGCAACTTGCCGAGATTCAGACGTTCCCCGGCGTCACGAAGATCAGTTATGAGGATGGGCGGCTCTCCGCGCAGACGACGCAATCCATCGAGACGCTGATCGCCTTGCAGCAGTTCGCCATCCGCATTGGGCAGCCGATACGCGATGTCAACATTCGCCAGCCAAACCTTGAGGATGTGTTCATCACGCTGACCGGGCGCGCCATCCGCGACTAAGAAAATGGTGATTTCCCCTTCCCATCTCTGGGAGGGGGCAGGGGGTAGGTATGCTTGCGCTACAACAATTTGGCGTGCAGTTTCAAGCCAACTGGCTTTCGACGATTCGCAACCGCACTGCCGTGTTTTTCAATCTGATCTCGCCGTTGTTGTTCTTCGTGTTGTTTAGTTTCATCTTTGGCAACCAGAAAGGCGCGACCCCCGAATTGGTGGCGCTCTATCTGCTGCCGGGAGTGATCGTCGCCAGCCAGTTGTCGTCCGGCCTGTTTGGCGGGGCCAGCGTACTGGTGACGTGGCGTGAGCGTGGCATCTTCCGGCGCATCCAGGCGACGCCGATGTCGGTCTGGCAGTTGATTCTGGCGCGCGTGCTGGCGCAGGTGATCGTCTCGTTCGCGCAGGCCCTCGTCACCGTGATCGTCGGCGTGCTGTTCTTCAAGGTGCAACTGGCCTCAGGCGGCGTCTTGTGGGACTTCCTGTTCATCCTGATAGGGTCGCTGGTCTTCCAGGTCATGGGGCAATTGATTGCGGCGCGCATCAAGCGAGTAGAGACGGCGAATATCGTGGTAAACGTGATCTTCCTGCCGTTGCTCTTCTTCACCGACCTCTACATCCCGCTCTCGGTCATGCCGACCTGGTTGCAGAACATTGGCAAGCTCCTCCCGCCGTATCTGGTGGTTGACCTGTTGCGGTCGGTGATGACGGATGGGAAGCTGCCGTCCAACGCGCTGGCGGAGGTGATTGGGCTGGGCATATACTTTATTGTGATGCTGGCAGCCTCAGCGGCCATCTTCCGTTTTGATTAAGGCAGACGCCAGGCAAGAACGCTTCCCTCCCTTTCCATCTGGATTGGGAGGGATTGGCGCGTCGTATTGGTCTCGGTTTCCAGGCAGGCGATACAGAGGAGGAGAGCGATGGACAAGGCGGTGATACCTGCGCCCGATACGCATCAGCAACCCTCAGCAGCGGGTGGCGCCGGACGTAAAGAGCAGACCGAACATGAGACGCCACGGAACATTCTGCGCCTGCGACGATTCGCGCGTGGCATCGGATTGTTCTGGCAAGGTATCACCTATGTCTTTCTCTTGATCTGCGCGTTTGCAGCATTTGCGTCGCAGCCCGTTGTTCTGAGCCAACCGCGCGGCTGGCTGATGCTGGCGCTGTGCGTGGCAATGGGAGCGTGGTATTTCTTTGGTTTCAATTGGATGCTTCGTCCTGTTGGCGAGAAACACTGGCGCGACCTGACTGAGCCGCGCCTCTCACCAAACGCCTGGCGTGGTTTTGTCTTCTGGGCGGTGACGTTTGCGCTCACGCTGGCGCTCACCGCGCTCGACCACACTTTCGCCTGGTTGATCTGGATCGTCTATGGAGTGAGCTTTAGTGTCTGGCCACTTCCCTATGGGCTGGCATTGTTCATTCCCACGGCTGCCACAATCTTCTATACGCAGGGTTGGCTGCCAACGAATGTCTCCCCAAACACACTCTTTCAGTTTGTCGTTGGGGTAGCTGTGTTTTGTATCTATACCGCGACTGCCTATCTCCCCTTTGTCCTGCTTCGCGGGCGCTTCGAACGCGAACGCATATTCAACGATCTTGAGGCGTCGCACCGAGAGCTTGCCGAGGCGCATCGCCAGCTCGAGGAATCGAGTATGCGCGACCGCGAACTGGCGCGCCTGCGCGAGCGTGGGCGCATCGCACGGGAGATGCACGATACGCTTGGCCACTCACTGGCGCTGATCGCCGTCAAACTCGATGCAGCCCAACGCCTGCGCGGGATAGACGCCCCGCGCGCCGACGCCGAGATCGCCGCGACCCAGACGATTGCCCGCTCTGCCCTCTCTGATCTGCGCGCCACGCTTGCCGACCTGAAGACAGCGCATCCTCAGCAAGAAGTTCCCCTGGGCGAGACGCTGGCGCGCGCTGCGCGCGAGGCAGGCGCGCGTGCTGGCTGGCAAGTCACATATGACATCTCGCCCGATCTGCCCGAACTTAATGACCAGACCTATGCGGCGCTGTTGCGGGTGGGACAGGAAGCCATCGCCAACAGTGAACGCCATGCCCATGCGCGTAACGTGCGGCTGGCGCTGACTCGTGTCGGTTGCGAGATTGTGCTTCAGCTGCAGGATGACGGCGTGGGCGTGCTGACGACCAATCCGCCGCAACGGACGCCTGCGCGTGTCGGCGTGCCCACCGAAGCGGATGCGCCGGACATTGTGCATAGCCCCGCCGGACATTACGGCATCACAGTGATGCGCGAACGTATGGAAGAGATCGGCGGACGCTTTACGATTGGCTCGGCGAGCGGCGCAGCACATGGCACGCTGGTGGAGGCGCGTGTCTCGGTGGCGGGGTTATAGCCCTCTCTCATTCTCAAATATTACCGCTTTCTTGCTGCTGAGGCGCTTCATCAATGCACACCCGATCTCATCCCTCTGCGGATGGAACGTAGCCTGGGAGGCGTCCCTTTGCTTGAACAGCGCGCGGCAGTAGCGTTGCGCTATTATTCCGGGCTGAGTGATCAGGAGATTGCTCAAGCCTGGCGGAAACCATGCCGACAAGCGTTGGACTTGCAGAGCGTGTCAGTTCGCGTCTGGCTGATGAGCCACAAACTCATACGACCAGCGTTGGGCGCATCCGCTGGCGTGTGGCGTTCAGCGCCATTGGGATGCGTGGTCTGAATGGGTGGCTGATCGGCATTGAGCTTGCTGGTGGTCGTCGCGCTCATCTCAGGATTTGTCGTCATCCTTCATGCGCACGAAGGAGGCGTCCAGAGAACCAGCATAGCCCGTGTACTCAGTTGACAACGCACGCATTCCGCATGGCGATCCTATACAGTATTCACAAAGGAACCACCAGGAACAGCCTGGCCGATGTAGAGGTATTCACTCCGCTGACAAATGGTGAGTTGAGCGGGCGCCAGTCACTCACATTGACGATCCAGCGATTGTATGTGCAGGGCGTTCCTTTTGGGGCGTTCATTGACGGGAACTGGACGATTCACTTCCAGGTAGCCCCCACGAGTGGGCGAGTCATCCCGCTATCTGTCGCACCAGTGGCGCGTCATGGTGTCAGTGTCCAATCTATTCGCCTGGACGTAGCGCCCAACAACGCAGCGTTTGATGGCTTCCGAGGAGGCGAACGACTGCTCGTGCGGATAAGTGGGTTACCTGCCCAGATGCCCCTCAGCGAGGTGACGGCCTTCTCGACACAAATCTCTATCCCATCTCTATCCCAGATGGGGGAAGCGCAGATGATCGATCAGCTTCCAATCTCCTCTTTGAGCATCAGCTGCCGACGTATGTAACAATCTCAGGGTACGATTTCGGCAACCAGAATCCCACTGTAGGCCCGTCAGGTACAGCAACCCTTGAGGTGATCTTCCTGGGGCCGCCGCTGCCCACGCTGACCGGTATGCAACGGCTCTTCATTGACCAGATTGGCGTATCAGGAATGGCAGTTCCTCCCATCCCTGGGCCGTGGGCGCTTCAGGCGCCGCTTGGCTGATTGCCGGAAAGATTGAGAGGATTAGGCCGCAACGCTTGACGAGATGCGCCGACAGTGGTAATATTGTATGGCTAATGTCCTGTTTTCAGTACGCTGAAGCCCACACCACACCTCCGTCGCATCACCCTGCCGGTGAGGCAATCGCTCACAGACGGTTGGGTGATGACGTGACGCGCTCACAGGCGCTGTCCGTTTGTTTATACGTCTTCCTAATCAAAGGGATACCGTGTGTGGCGCCGGAGGCGCGTAGGAGCGAAATAACACCATGTATGCTGTGGTTGAAACCGGCGGCAAGCAGTACCGCGTCAGCCCCGGAGAAACCGTTGAGGTTGAGTTGTTGCCCGCCGAGCCAGGGGCAACCGTCACCCTGGATCGCGTCTTGCTCGTCTCAAACGACGGCGATACCCAGGTGGGCGCGCCCGTCGTCTCCGGGGCAAGTGTCGTCGCCACGGTGATCGGCGAGGGACGCGGCAAGAAGATCATCGTCTTCCGCTACAAGTCAAAGAAACGCTATCGTCGGACGACCGGCCACCGCCAGGACTACACCTATTTGACGATCACCGACATCCAGGCCAACGGTGAGAGTCTGGTCAGCGACGAGGAGCGCAAGCGATTCGAGCGCATTGCCCGTCGTGCGGCCAACCGCTACGAGGCGCGGCTGCTTGCCGCCTTCGCGCCAGCCACCGAAGCCGAAGATCTGGAAGCCGAGGAGGCTGAGGAGGCCGAGGACGAGCTGGAGGACGAAGACGCCGAAGCGTCCGAGGATGAATCCGAGGATGAAGAGGAGTCCGAGAACGAGGCTGAGGACGAAGACGATGAAGAGGCAGACGAAGAGGGCGAACCTTCGGACGAGGCTGACGAGGCGGCGGCTGACGAAGAGCCTGCTGAGCCTGAGCCACCCGCGCCCAGCCCAAAGTCTCCACGTCGGGGCGGCAAGAAATAGCCGGGAGAGCGATCTGTTTGAGTGAGGAAGCGAACTGGCTAGCAAGTTAGCCAGTTCGCCAGGAAGAAAGTAAGAGCAAGCACATGGCGCATAAAAAAGGCGTTGGCAGTTCGCGCAACGGGCGCGACAGTAAGCCGAAGATGCTTGGCGTCAAGCGATATGACGGCCAGGTGATTCACGCTGGCACGATCATCGTGCGCCAGCGTGGCACACAGTTCAACCCCGGCCGAAATGTTGGCTGTGGGCGCGACTACACCCTGTACGCGAAGATTGACGGCGCTGTGAAGTTCGAGTGGGATAGCCGCACGAAGAAGCGCGTCAGCGTCTATCCGGTCGCCCCGAAGCAGGCCGAGACGCCTGTCGCGGCAGCCGAGCCGGTAACGGCCACGGCTTCGTAGTTTACGATTGCAAGCAGCAGGTGGCGAGTTCAAGCCTTTCGAAGAACGCCACATTAGAAAACAGCCCTCACCATGTATTGGTGAGGGCTGTTTGTGTTGAGATACAGCGTTGTGCTATTTCTGACTGGTTTTTTGTCGTAGTATGCGTTTGGCGCCCCGTATGGAAACGTCAATCTTGCGCACCAATGCAGGGTATACCTGGGCTGCCCTGGCGCGAACGCTTTCCAGCCGGGCGACGGCTTCATTGGGATCGAGGTGTATCAAGCATTGTCCCTGCGAGACCGCGACGAGGAGATCCTGCGCAACCCAGGGCGAATGCACTAAATGCAAGGATTCCTGAAGCATATCGAAACCCTGTTGCGCGTATGCCTGTTGTTGCTTTGGCGAGTTCCCTTGCCTTGACGCCAGCCGCTTCATGCCCTCGCCCTCTGAATAGCGGATGACGCCAAGAGCTTCTTCACGGGCTGGTGAGGGTAGGGATTGCGCGTAGCGTCGAGCTGTTTCGATGTCGCGCCGCCAACTGGCTTCGTCGCCCTGTACAGCGTAAATGTGCGCGCGATTCTGGAACAGTTCGATCCGTATCGAGGGATCGCGTGACACAGGCGCCAGGTGTTCAATGGCGTTGGTAAACGTATACAGACCACGTTCGTAGTCACCTTGCTCGCGATACATGGGAGCGATTCGGGCAGCCACATAGGCATGCTCATAGGCAAAGTCGTTTATTGGAAAACGGTTGAGCAAAGTCTCCTCGAGCTGAAGGTACCTCTCAATTGTGACCTTAGAGCGTTGATACCAGGGAACAAGGGTTTCAAAAAGTGTCGCCTCGAAAGCTCCCAAACGGTACACAAGGTCAACTACACGCCTGTCAGAGAAAGAAAGACGGGCGTGGGCAATACGTTCGCGTAGCATATCATACTCTGCCACGATGCCGCATGTATTGCCTCGATTATGTTGAAGAATAATCGCTTGAAATGTGCGCTCAACATCATCGAGATCAAAGCGCGGATGGTGTAAGACGAACAAGCGTGGCGCTTCAATAGCTCCAGACAGCGCGAACATCCCCGTTCCTGCGGCCAAAGCCAGAAATTCACGTCGCTTCATATCGGTCAATTCTAGCGCCTCTGCAAGTTGCTCAGCGGTAAAGGCATGAATCTTCCGTTGAGCGCCGAAGATAAGCAAGGTAATCGTCCCAGGAGCCACCTTCAGCCGTCTTGCCAGCTCCGCCTGAGACATGGTTTTGTCAGCCAGCAGTGCTTGCAAGCATGCCCCAAATGGCGTAGAGGCAGTTCGGCGCGCACGAAGTGTTTGTACGCGCCGTTTCGCCATGGAGTATGGCGGCGTCTCCCCAGAAGAACTGCGCGGCTGGTTGACAATCCCACCCTTGTTGAGGCGCGCCTGACATGCAGTGAGAAATTCTTCGCGCTCGCTGGTTTGCAGGTTCAGCGCATCGGCTAATTGTTCTAGCGAGAAGCTACGTGTCACGAGGGTTGTTCCACGCAGCCAGCGCATAAATGTTGCGCGCGAAACTCCCAGCGAGGTATACACATCCACCATGCGCAGATGTGCTTGTGCGATGCGCTCCTGAATATATCTGCCTATTTGGGTCGCAGGGAGAGCAGGTGGGTGGCCGCGTCGCCGTAGAGAAGGCAGGGCGCTAGTGGATGATACGCCTGATGAAGATGCGCTACGAGTCATGCGATCCTCCTGATCAGACATCCGATCAGAAGCCACCCATGCGCATTTTTGGTAGCAAGCCACCCAGCTTCTTGACGATCACGGCTGGGAGATGTCATCTACACTGACACAGCCCAGCAGTTCAAGAAGAGCCTCACTCACGAGGCTCTCCGCAAGGGTGAGCATGGCGCCATCTTTGCTGATCGGTTGCTGTATTGTCACTGAGGCGGCATAGCCTACTACGATGGTATCACGAAGTAAAGGCGTGATAGTGATCCGAACGCTCGCGTAGCGGATATGTCCGGCGAGCCGTGCTTCGATGAGCCGCCTGGCCATATTCTCGGCGTCATTCAGACGTCCCGAGTCTATCTCTGCATACGGAAGATCACTGTGTAAGGTGATGAGGATTGGTCGTACCTTCTCTACCATCATATTTCCCTCCGGCGCGTTTTCAAAACATCCGCGCCATGTCTGACATACTTGAAACCAACGCAACTTGCGCTATGCCTTGAAGGATATGCGAGAAGCGAACCATTCAACAGATGATACATAATCGTTGTTTTGAAGATGCACAATTTTACAATATAGGCCGCTTGCAAATTGCATCGTAAATTACCGAGGCTATGGTCTACTTCCTCCGCCAGTCCTGAGCGCGTTGACACATCATCGGCCCGCCCGTATACTTCAGAGTGTGGGGCGGTCGCCGGGCGATTGCCGGATGACCGCCGGGCGGCGCACTGTGGCGTCGCCAACAATGAGACCAATTGGCGCGCGATGTGGCGCCGCCGCACTGGCGCAGACAAGCTAAGACGTTGCCAGTAGCCGAGTTCGAGCATGTCGAGCGTATTTTGAGAGGCGGAGCCACCGTGCAGCAGAACCTACGTATCCCTGGACCAACACCCATTCCCCCACAGGTCGCCGAGGCGCTCGCTCGCCCGATGATCAACCATCGCGGGCCTGAGTTCGCCGCGATCATCGAGCGTGTGACCTCGCGGCTGAAGTATTTCTTTCAGACGGAGCAGCGCATCCTAACCTTCCCCTCCGCTGGCACCGGCGGCTGGGAGGCGACCGTCGTCAATCTCTTCTCCCCTGGCGACGCCATCCTTTCCGTCGTGATGGGCGTCTTTGGCGACCGCTTCGCGAAGGTGGCGCAGACGTTTGGCCTGAACGTCACACGCTACGATGTCCCCTGGGGCCAGGCGGCAGACCCCGACGAGCTGATCCGCCAGCTCGTCGCGCTGCCCAGTGCGCGCGCCGTCTTCCTGACGCACAACGAAACCTCAACCGGCGTGATGAATCCTTTGCAGACGTTGGTGAGCGCCATCCGCAAGCAGCGGCCCGACATCCTGATCGCTGTGGACGCTGTGAGTTCGCTCTCGTGCGTTGATGTGCAGATGGACGCCTGGGATATTGATGTGGTGCTGACCGGCTCACAGAAGGGCTGGATGGTTCCCCCGGGCCTGGCGATGATCGCTCTGAGCGAGCGCGCCTGGGCCGCCACCGAGACCTCCACGCTGCCCCGCTACTATTGGGACTTCCGCAGCGCCTACAAATACCTGGTGAAAGGGCAGACCCCCTATACGCCGCCGGTCAATATCTTCTTTGGGCTTGACGTGGCGCTTGAGATGATGCAGGCCGAGGGACGCGAGGCGATCTTCGCCCGCCATCAGGCCGTGGCCGATGTCGCACGCGCCCGTGCCCGCGCGATTGGCCTGGAACTCTTCGCCGCTCCCGCCGTCGCCTCGAATACCGTCACGGCAATCAAAGTTCCTGAGGGCATCCCGGCGAAGGCGATCACGAAGGCTATGCGCGAGAACGAGGCGGTCGTCATCGCCGGCGGCCAGGAGCAGCTAGAGGGCAAGATTATCCGTATCGGGCATCTTGGCTACGTCCACGAGCAAGACATTCAGGACGCGATGGATGCGCTGAACCGCCAGCTACAAGAGCTTGGCTTTCGCGCGCCCATCACTATTATGATGGAGTAGACCCCGCCCCTGTCCCCTCTCCCTTTCAGGGAGAGGGGAAGTTGTAAGTGCTAAGGATAAGTTTCGTTTTATGACAGAGCAAGCAACTGACGCAGCCGAGACCGCTACGCCTGCGCATATTCTTGTGGCTGACCCCATCGCCCCTGAGGGGCTTGCCATCCTCCAACGCATCGGCCAAGTGGACGCCACGCATAGCCTTTCCGCAGAGCAACTGATCGAGATCATGCCTCGGTATGACGCGCTGGTGGTGCGCAGTGAAACGAAGGTGACGGCAGCCGTCATCAACGCTGGCGAGAAGCTGCGGGTGATCGCGCGGGCAGGCGTCGGCGTGGATAACATTGATGTCGAGGCGGCCACGCGGCGCGGCATCCTGGTGGTCAACTCACCCACCGGCAACATCGTCGCCGCCGCCGAACATACCATTGCCCTGCTGATGGCGCTCGCGCGCAATATCCCTGCCGCCAACGCCTCGCTGCGCGCGGGCCGCTGGGAACGCGCAAAGTTCGTTGGCGCCGAGATCACCGGCAAGACGCTTAGCGTGATTGGCCTGGGTAAGGTGGGTATGGAGGTGGCAAAGCGCGCGGGCGAAGGAGGCCTGGGCATGCGTATCATCGCCTACGATCCCTACGCCGCGCCCGAAAACGCTCGCAAGGTCAACGCCGAACTCGTTACACTGGATGAGGCGCTGGCCCAGGCTGACTTCCTGACCGTGCATACCGCGCTGACGAACGATACGCGCGGCTTGATCGGCGTGCGTGAGCTTGCCCGGATGAAGCCGACCGCCCGTGTCATCAACTGTGCGCGAGGCGGCGTGATTGACGAGACGGCGCTGCTGGCGGCCCTGCATGAAGGGCGCATCGCCGGGGCGGCGCTGGATGTCTTCACCAAAGAGCCGCCGAAGGACGACGCGACCATCGCCGCACTGATCGAGCATCCGCGCGTGGTGGCGACGCCGCACCTGGGCGCCTCAACCGAAGAGGCGCAGATCACCGTAGCGGTGGATGTGGCCGAGCAGGTGGGCGAGGTGTTGCGCGGTGGCGCGGCGCGGGCTGCCGTCAACGCGCCGCTGATTTTGCCGGATACGCTCAGCCAGCTTGAGCCGTGGATGTCGTTAGTGGAGAAGCTGGGGCGGCTCTATTTGCAGTTGCATCCGGGGCGCGTGCGCAGTGTGGAGCTGAGTGTGGTAGGCGAGATCGCCCAGAACGATACACGCCCGCTTGCGGCGGCGCTGATCAAAGGCTTGCTTGAGCCAGTCTCTGAGGCGCACGTCAACCTGATCAACGCCTTTGTGCTGGCGCGCGACCGTGGCCTTGAAGTGGTGGAGAGCCGCTCGACCAACCCTCACCAATATACCAATCTAGTGACGCTGCGTGTCAGCCCGGATGACCACGACCACGACGGTGTGGACGCCTTTGGCCTGGAGACGCACGATCAGCCACATGAGCTGGCTGCGACGATCACCTGGGGCGTAGGGCATGTCGTGCGGGTGGATCGCTATGCGACCGACTTCACGCCGCGCGGGCATATCTTGCTTTGCCGCAACATGGATCGCCCTGGTATGATCGGGCGCGTCGGCACGATTCTTGGCGATGCGGGTGTCAATATCGCGCATATGGATGTGGGGCCGATCTCGCCGAGCGGCGCGCGCAGCCGCACCCCTGGTGGCGAGGCGCTGATGGCCCTCTCGCTCGATGGCGCCGTGCCTGAGGCCGCGCTCGAAGCGATCCGCCAAAGCAAGGACATCCTCAGCGTACAGAGCGTGACGTTGTAGACCCACCTCCTCAGCCCCCTTCCCATTGATGGGAAGGGGAAGGAGGCAGACCTAATCCCCTGGCCCTTTCCCCACACGGGAAGGGGTGTTTTTTGCCCCATGCTATACTTGATAAAGTTGATTCATTTGATGTACTATGTATGGCGTGATGCGCTCCTGCGGGATGTTTTGTGCAGGCGCATCACGTTGAGCCTTCTCATGTAGGCTCATGTATAGGCTCATTCAGGGCGCGCGGCAGGTAGAGAGTCGGCGCGCGAGGAGACAGAAAAGTATGGCACACTGGGCCGAAGATGCGACGCAACTGATAGGGAATACACCGCTGGTGCGCCTGAATCGGGTGTTTCCCGCCGGGGCGACCGTGCTGGCGAAGCTCGAATCGTTTCAACCAGGGTATAGCGTGAAAGATCGTATTGCCGTCAGCATGATCAACGACGCCGAGCGCCGTGGCGTCATCAAGCCCGGCGCGACGATCATCGAGCCAACCAGCGGCAATACTGGCATTGGGCTGGCGTGGGTGGCCGCAGCGCGTGGCTACCACTGCATCCTGGTGATGCCGGAGTCTGTCAGCATGGAGCGGCGCATGGTGTTGAAGCGGCTGGGCGCGGAGATTGTGCTGACGCCAGCCGCCACTCGTATGCCCGGCGCGATTGCCAAAGCCAATGAACTTGTCGCGGCGACCCCCGGCGCATGGATGCCGCAACAGTTCGAGAATCCCGCGAATCCGGCGATCCACCGCGCGACGACCGCCGAGGAGATATGGAACGATACCGACGGCCAGGTGGACGCGGTAGTATCGGGCGTCGGTACGGGTGGCACACTGACAGGAGTGGGCGAGGTGTTGAAGCCGCGCAAGCCAACGCTGAAGATGATCGCTGTCGAGCCATCGGCCTCGCCAGTGCTCTCCGGCGGACAGGCTGGCCCCACGAAGATTCAGGGGATTGGCGCGGGCTTTGTGCCTGATGTGCTCCAGACGAAGCTGATTGACGAGATCATCACGGTCTCCGACGACGACGCGATTGCGATGGCGCGGCGGCTGGCCAGCGAAGAGGGATTGCTTACAGGTATCAGCAGTGGCGCGGCGGCGTGGGCGGCGGCGCAACTGGCGGGCCGCCCAGACTACGCAGGCAAGGTGATCGTGGCGATCTTCCCTTCGGCTGGCGAACGCTACCTCAGCACGGCGCTCTACGACGACGTGCGAGGGTAGACCTCACGGCGCTGTCCCATCATTCCCCCTTCCCATCCAATAGGAAGGGGGACGAACCGCGTCTGTTCTCATCTGCGACCGATACTCTTCCTCACGCTGCAGGCTGGCTCACCAACTTCACGAATTCGTGTGTGCCATGCAACCCTAAAAAGCGCCGTATCACAGGCGGAAGCGCAGCCAGGCCAGCCTTCTCATCAATGAACTCCGGCCTCTGGAAGGCGTAATCCTGTTTGTGCCAGCGCAGGCTGCCCCCTCCGGCGGCCATAAGGTTGCGCAGCCAGTCAACGTTTGGGCCGTAGGTAAGCGCGATCACAAAGCCGTCGCTGACGCGCCAGACCATGATGGGTATCTCATAGCTTTTCCCGCTGCTGCGGCCAACATGACGCATGATGGCAAACGGGCCAACCGACATTGTAGCCAGGTTACGCAAAACTGGGTTGACGAACCGCTTGACAAAGACCCGCAAACGCTTGTTGTCACCACTCATAGCTTTACTCCTTACCGCTGCCCTTTTATGCCTCGCCAGCCTGTTCGGCGTAGAACTGCGCCAGAAACGTCTCTATGAAGCGGTGGCGCTCCTCGGCAAGCCGCCGCGCGTAGGGCGTATTCATCCTGTCTTTGAGCAGGAGCAGCTTTTCGTAGAAGTGATTGATCGTCGGCGTGTTTCCGCTGCGATACTCTTCATAGGTCATCGCGCCGCGTGAGGCGACCTCGGCGTCATAGAGCGGGCGGCTATGCGCGCCACCATAGGCGAACGCCCGCGCAATGCCCACCGCGCCAATGGCGTCGAGCCGATCCGCGTCCTGCACAATGCGCCCTTCCGGCGAGGTCATCGGCGGACGTGTTCCCCCACGAAACGACATCGTGGCGATGATCTCCATCACGCGCTCGGTCGTCCCTGCGTGAATATCGTCCGCGCCATGCGCCGCCAACCAGGCGCGCACCTTTGTCAACCCACTCTCTTCGTCGCCAGCGATCTTGGGATCGGCGATGTCGTGTAGCAGCGCCGCCAGCGCACAGAGGAAAGCATCCGCTCCTTCTTCGCGGGCGATCACTTCCGCCAGCCGCCGCACCCGTGCGATATGGCCGAAGTCGTGGTCGCTGCTCTCGCCTGCCAGTTCGGCCCGCACGAAGGCTTCGGCCTCCGCCAGCAGGCGCGACTTGTTTGTATTTATCTCATCCATTCTACTTGGCTCCTTCTAGGCCGCGCAAGCTACAGTTCCCTCTCCCGCTGGGAGAGGGCTAGGGAGGGGGCAGGCTCCCACGCCCGCTTATCTGGCGTCAGTATACCACCACCCGTCAGGACGTTTCCGTTCTATGCCCCGCGCCAGAGAATAAGGGTACAGAGCACACATCAAGTAGAACAAAACTTCCCCAATCAGGGGATGCGATGGATGTGAACAGTGAGATGGGGAGCAGGCAATCATGAACATTGATGAGCAACTGGCGGAGCTATTGGCAGGTCTTGGCGTGGAGATGGAAGCGCCAGGGATAGAGCAGGCGGCAGAGCAAGAGGCGTCTTTTCGTCCACAGGGAAAAAGCCTGAATCAGCGGCTCTATCATGTACGCGAGGATGATCAGGCGGCCAATGGCGCCGCACGTTTCATGCAGGCCAACGAGAACGATCAGGTGAGCCTGGATGACGAGCCGATGCAGGCGGCTGAGATCTCGCTCTTCCAGACCTCACGCGAGCATTACGGCGTCTTCTACCGGCTCGATCTGGTGGCCGCCGCGCCGCAACTGCGCATCTTCGCGCCCGACGACGAGAACGCGCTGCGCATGCGCTGCTATCTGGTGCGTCCGGCCATCGGGACGCCGGTGCGCGAGTGGTTCCTTTCCAGCCGCGCGCATGATGGCTCCGACGCCTACGAAGAGAGCCGCGAGACGGTGGAGCAACACCTGCTCTTCGCGGCAGGCGAGGCGCTCAAGCGGCTCTTCTGGGCGGGCGACGCAGCGCAGATGCGCTTCCCTGCCGAGATCGAGGTGGCGCGTCTGGCATGAGCTTCTTACCAACTCATCCACTTCATATACGCAAAAAGAGCGGCTCCCACAGGATCAGGAGCCGCTCTTTCGTCTTCGCGTCAATCTTACGCGCATAAAGACGCGCATCTTATGCGCGGCTGTTTGGGCCTCCGGTAAATGATCGTGGCGATGAGCGTGGCGACTGGTTGGGGTTCGCCACTGCAATGAGGCGGTCGGCAAGCGTATAGATGGCGCGCGAGAGTTGCGCATTCTTCTGCGCCAGGATGAATGGCACACCCTGGTTGACCCCATACGCCGAGAGCTTGTTGTCTTCGGGGAGCGCCGCAAGGAAGTGGACACGAAGCTGCGCCTCGATCTGCGATGGCTTGATGCCGTAGTAGGTATCAATACGGTTGCACACCAGCGCCACCTTGTCACCGCCGATCTGTGTCGCCTCCAGCACGCGGTAGAACTGGCTGATACGATGGATGGTTGGCACTTCAAGCGTGGTGATCGCGACGATCTGATCGGCCATCTCCAACACAGTTAGCGTTGTCTCGCTATAGGGGGTATCAGTATCCACCACGATATAGTCGAAGTGGTCACGCACCTCAACGAGAATCGCACGGAAGGCGTCGCGTGTGGTGTTGAAATACTCGGCGGCTTCGGGTTGCAGTGGCGCCCGTAGCAGCGCAAGGCCCGAAGGCTCGTGGTAGACCACGGCGTTCTGTACGCTCTCCTGATCGATACCCTGTGCGCTGGTTCCCCGCAGGTCATCGAGGCTGCTTTGGGTATTGATGTTCAGCAGCACGTGCGCGTCGCCGCCTTGCAGGTTGGCGTCTACCAGCACGACACGCTTCTGGGTGCGCTGGCGCAGGGCGACGGCCAGGTTCACCGCGAGCACACTCGTTCCCACGCCGCCCTTTGGGCTATACACCGAGATGATGCGCCTGAGCGCGGCTGGCGGCTGCGGCGGCAACGGCATAGAGGTGCGCCCACGCTGCACTCCTGGCGGTTCCGGCCCACCAACGGCGCGGCGAATGGTAGCGACGAGGCGGTCGCTATCGAACGGCTTGACCAGATAGCCGCGAATGCCCAGGCTCATTGCACGCTCGAAATAGGTTGGGTCGCTCTGCACCGACATGATGACGATGCGCGTGGGCATGCGCGCCAGGATACGTTCGGCGACGGTCAGGCCATCTATATCGCCCAGATTGACATCCATCAGGATCAGATCGGGCTGCAACTCTTGGGCCAGCGCCATCGCCTGGCGGCCGTTTGGCGCGGCGCCCACCACGCGAATGTCGTTGACGAACTCGAGCAGCCGCCGCACGATGCGCACCGTATCGCCATGATCTTCGACAATCATCACGCGGATGGGGTCGTTATTCTGCTGGTATGCCTGTTGCGCCATAGGTCGCCATCACCCTCTGTTGTGTCGTCTTTGCCTGTCGTGCCCTGGCTGGAAGGTTCAGCCCTGTGCTCTGCGAACGCCTGGGCGCCTTTACTTTGCTTACTTGAAGCCAAACTTGTTGACGATATAGGTCGAGTTGACAGGGGTCGTTATTGGTGTCCCCTCTCCCACTGTGTCACTATATGGCCGGATGGCGAATGTTACGTTACCCGTCTCGATCAAGTATTTCAGGGTAATCGCATCCTGATTCGACATTGCTAGATAGATCGAGTTTCCGTTGACACTATAGACAAGCTGGTCAGTCAGCGTCGTTTGGGTAATACAACCGCCACCCGGCGTCAGGTTGCACTCGGTAACCAGTATGTCAACGCGATCTCCTGCAACAAGCGCTGGCGGTTGATTGAGCTGTACGAGTATGAGTACGTTGTTAGTTAGCGCCGATCCGTTGAGGCACGTCAGACTATCCGACGCGCATACACCTTTAGAAAGACGTGGATCAAGCCCACTTTGGCCGCTGGTCTGGAGTATGTCACCGGGATAAAACGCTTGGGTGACTTGCAGGCCGTTGAGGTAGCTATTGAGGGCTGTCATGCTTGTGAATGGATAGTAGTTAGGAGGAGCAACGCTCACATCTACACTCTTCGGAGCAAACACCTGGCTGATGACCACATGGTTACTATCAGTTGCTGTCGTACTAAGAGTTTTCCCTACCTGGATCGGTTGGATTGCCTCTACCACCGTCACCGTCTGGCCACCACCGCCAGTGTACTGGCTAACGACATAGATCACGAGGCCACCCGCCGCCAGCGCCAGCAAGACGCCCAGCAGCAGCAGCGCTCGCCCGCTCGTCCCAGATTGGCGTGGCGCCCGTGTAGGAAGCCCCATGACGATCTATTCCTCCCGACGGCCGCGCCGTCTGAACGCTGCATGGTCTACTCTTCGGTTACTGAGTTGCTTGTGAAGTGGAGTGTGGAGCGGCTTGCGCCGCTCCGCCACTTAGAGGTTGTGGGTGATGTTGTTGAAGGTATTGGCGATGGCTGGCCCCAACAGCAACAACGCTGCGATGACAACGATGGCGACCAGCGCGATGATCAGCGCGTACTCCACCAATCCCTGGCCAAGCTCAAAGCGGCGCTCGTTCGCCACATCGCTCATCTCAGCGTCAACAATCGGTGTGTTTTCAAATTCGTTAGCACATGGTTGAAGAGAATCGTTTGACATGGAGGCCCTCCCCATCACAGACATAGACATGCGCCTAGCCCAAAGCAGGCGGCAGACATGTCACCAACTCAATAGAAGCGCATACAGGACAAAACGTGTATCTTCGTAGACGACAGGCGAGAAAACGCTGGCAGGCGGTTATCGCACTGACGATGGAGTGTAGTATAGCCAGTACATTCCAGGACGCCAAGCGCACTAGCCATTTTGGCTAACGCGCCGAAAAGCAGCCGTAGGGCATTGCGAGCTGGCGCACGGCAAGCGATATTCCCCCCTTCGGATGAACGCAAAGCAGCCCCAACGGTAACGCCGGTAACTGCTTACTCATCTCCTTTATCTCTTGTAGCTCTTATCTCTCTTGTGGCGGCTGTCGTGGCGCCCCCTGTGTCGTCCGTTGCGCTCCTGCTCCTGGCGTGTTTGTGGTGTTCTCTGTATTCACCGGACGATGTGGCGCTACCAGTTCCACGCGGCTCCCTCGTCCACGCACGCTCTCGATACGCAGCTTGCCGCCAAGAATATCGGCGCGCTCGCGCATACTGGCGATGCCCGTCGAGCCACGAATGACCGCCCAGGCAATCGCCTCATCCACATCGAACCCTTCGCCGTTGTCGTCCACCATCAAGCGAATGTAGTCGGGGGAAACGAGGGTCGTGACCACGATCTCGGTGGCCTTGCCGTGGGTTACAGCGTTTGTGATGGCTTCCTGCGCCACCCGGAAAAACGCCGTCTCGGTGTCGGCGGCCAGGCGTGGCTCACCTTTGGGCGCCTGCACAGTGATCTTCAGGCCATCTTTCTGCCCATCTTTTTGCGCCGCCACGTTCGCTGCGTATCGTCTGAGCGTTGGCATGAGGCCCAGGTCATCGAGCGTCATGGGGCGAAGCTCGAAGATAAAGGCGCGTGTCTGTTGCAGGGCCTCGTTCACCTGGCGTTTCAGGTGCGCCAGCTCGCTCAGCGCCCGCTGTGGGTCTTCGCGCACGATGCGTTCGCAGATCTCCGCCGTCAGCACCAGGTTGGCCAGTGATTGTGTTGGCCCATCGTGCAGGCGTTGCGCCACGCGCTGGCGAAGCTCCTCTTCGGATTGGATGACGCGCGCAACCGTCATCGCGGCAAGCGGCGTAGAAACACCATAGGGACGTGATTCGGCGCCGGTCGCTGACCTGGCTTGTTGCCGCTGTCCTGTTTGTCCTGTTTGTCCCGCTTGGAACGCATCGGGCGCAGGGCGTAGCGCGGCGCTCTCTGCGGGGGAGAGGCGCTCGGCTGGCATGTTAATTCCTGGCGCATCTGGGGAGAGATACATCGTTACATCGCCGAGCGTGCCTTCGAGACGTGTGGTCAGCCCCATCCCTGGCTGATGATTCGCCTGTGGCGCCGGAGGAGGCGCCTGTTGCTGGCGCGGGGGAGGAGGATCAATACGAGTGGTGGGATACATATCCGGGTGGAATGGTTCAGCCGGAGCCGTCGCAGCGTTGGGAGGCGGCGCCCAGGCGCGTTCCCATTGGGGCATTGGCGGCGGAGTCTGGGCAAATCGGGGCGTGTGAGGCGGGGCAAGCGGCTCGTCAAGGGGCAGGGGTGTGCTGACCGCTGGCAGATCCATCAGCACGTTGACCGTCCGGCGGATATACTGGCGGAAACGCTCAAAGGCGGCGATCTTCGCGAGCAACAGTTCGCGTTGCTCGTTTATCATCAACGCCTGTTTCTCGGCCTCGTTTGCGGCATGGTAGATGTCGCTGATCTCCTGGCGCCCGTAGTTGCCAAGCTTCTCTTCCATCTGGCGTACTTTTGAGCCTTCGATGGTTTTCCGATGGTTCGCGTGCGCAACCTCCCGGTCACACTGTTTCAGGAGCAGGTAGAGATTTTTGAGTTCGTCGTCGAGCCGATCATACTCATGAAGCGAAACGTCGAGCAGGGGGCCTGAGGATGTCCAGGGGGCGTCTGGTGGCGCCGGAGTATAGTCGCGCGCGGGCAGTTCGTCCCCAAACGCTTCATCGCCTTCGCCATCGGGATCGTAGTCAGGGTCTTGCGCGCGTCGCGCCTCGTAGAGGCGGCTGCTGAGCGGGCCGCGCGCCACCTGGGAAGGCGCTGAGGTCTCGTCGTCGCTTTCAAGGGGATCGTCGCGCCCTGGTATGGGACGGCCATCGCGTTCGGCGATCTCAAGCGAGTTTGTCCATCCGACAGGAGCGTCCGGGTCGTCATCGCCAAATGTATCGAATTGGTCGGGCGAGCCAGCCTGCCCATTCCAGCCTCCCCAGGCATTGTGTCCGCCTGCGCTGCCTCTGCCGCGTTCAGCCTCCATCCACAGCCGCCTTTCACGCTTTTACACCTTCACACCTGCCACTCTGGCTGTCGCCCATCACGTTTGGCGCATGCGATCAACAAATACAATACAACCACACACCGACCCGGCTATTCCGCGTCCATTCTGATCCATCCCTTGCGCAGGGCATGCACCACCGCCGCCGTTCGATCATTCACCGAGAGCTTTTTGAGAATTGACGTGATATGGTTTTTGACGGTTTGATCGCTGATCTTCAACGACTTGGCGATCTCTTTGTTGCTGTTGCCCCGTGCGATGTAATCGAGGATTTCGATCTCGCGGGTGGAAAGCGGCGAATAGAGCGGCTGCACTTCGGGTGGCTCTTCCGCCGTCATCTGGCGGAAGGTCTGCAACACTCGCCCGGCGACAGTGGGCCGCGAAAGCACGTTGTCGTTGATGATGTAGACGCCCTTGCTGACGCTATGCACTGCGTCCACCAGTTCCTCCGGCGAGATGCCCTTGAGCAGGTAGGCCGCCGCGCCCAGCTTCATAGACTGAAAGAGTTGCTCTTCGTCTTCGAAGGCCGTTAGCATGATGATGGCGACACGCGGGCTGCTGTGGCGCAGTTGGCGCGCCAGTTCGAGGGCGTCGTTGGTGGAAAGGAGCGCATCGATCAGAATCACATCCGGCGTATGCTGCTTGGCAAGCTCCATGCCCTGACGGCTGCCCGATGCCTCCGCCACCACCACACAGTCGCCCGCTTGCTCAAGGGCGAAACGGCACCCCTGCCGGAACAGGGGGTGCTCATCAATCAGCATCACGCGGATGCGGTCGCTACGCTCCATAGCCATCGGCTTCTCCTGAGTTGGACTGCTGAGAAACGCTCATAATGTGTTCCCCTTCCCTGAAAGAGAGAAGGGGTCTCGCGTTGGCGTATCTGCTTTCTCTGCTCTCTCTGACGTATCTGATGCTTCTGCGTATTCGGCTGGCGACAAAGCGAGACGTTGAGAGACTATGCGCGGCTATGCGGCAAAGTCTTTGAGCATGGCGCGGATCTCGCCAGCCAGCGTCAGCGCCTCATCATACGGGCGCTGCCAGACGTTGCGCCCGAAGATAATGCCGGTCGCGCCGTTTTCCATCGCCACGCGCGCCTTGGAGAGCACATCGTCTTCGTCTTGCTTCTCGCCGCCGCTGAAGAGGACAAGCGTGCGTCCGGCGGACTCGACCACCTGGCGCACTGCGTCTTCAGTCGTGATGTTCATCGAGTTGTACGGCGCAGGCGTGGCTTGGTCTTTTTCGGGATTGATCTTGGGCACATTGACTTTTACGATGTCAGCGCCAAGCTCGTTAGCTACCCGCGCTGCGTAGTCTACCGCGTAGAAGCTGTCGCGTCCGCCTTTGGCGTCAATCGCTTCGCCGCGCGGATACGCCCAGACGATCACCGGCATGCCATAGCGATCGGCGTCCTCGCGCACATGGCGGAACTGGGTGAAGTCTTCGGCCTGCAACGGCGAGCCGACATACAGGGTATAGCCTACGGCGTCGGCGCCCAGCCGCACGGCGTCTTCGACAGTCGCGATGCACGGCGAGATGGGCTGTTTATCGGAGGGAATCTCCGTCTTGCCGTTGAGTTTCAGCACCAGCGGCACTTTGCCCGCGTAGCGGCTCATGTACTTCTCGGCGATGCCATACTGAAAGACAATGCCGGAGAAGCCCCCCTCCTCGGCCAGCCGCAACTGGAAGTCGGGGTCTTTGGACGGCGGATTGACAAAGAAATCGCGGGGGCCATGCTCAAGCCCCTGGTCAATCGGCAGGAACATCAGTGTACCGTTCGCCGGGCCAAAGGAATAGAGCAGCCGGTGCAGGCGGGTACGCTTGCCGGTACTCAGATCGAGGTCAGCCAGGGTTGGACGTTTTACGCGCGTCATCGCCATAGTAATCGTCTCCTTGTTTGCGGTGAGTATGTGTAGAATGGACTGGCGCGCGTCGCCGAGTATGCGCCTCATCTGTGTGATGACACACCGTCGGCTGGTCGTTGTTGCGCCAGCGCCCTCGCCATTGAGGGCAATCGGGGCAATCTACAATCTGCCATGTTTCAGTATAGCATCTTCTTACCATCGCTTCCAAACACAAGATATTCAGCGATGGTTCGTGATGGTTCAGTGAAGCTGCGCTCTGTGCCGCTCAGGCGGCATCCCAACGATAAGAATGCTCCTGTACGATGATGGCGAACCCCAGCGATTGGTAGAGCGCCAGTGTGGATGGCAGATCCCCCCACGACTCCATCACCGCCAGTGCTGGCTCCTGCTCCAATGCGCCAGGCGCCAGCGCCCAACGTAAGGCTGACATCAGTAGCGGCAGGTAGAGCGTTTTGGGGTCGGAGCGATAGGCAGGGACAGCGCCGGGCGCGTCAAAATAGGCGACAGGGGCGCCATATTTCACGCTAAACCCTTTGCTCGAACCTGCGCGGATCATTCCCACCACATGGTTTTGCTCATCATAGGCCAGGAAGATACCATGGGGATCGAGCTGGGGAAGCCAGGCAAGCAGTTCCAGCTCCGAAAGATGGATGTGCCCCGGTTGCCCCTCGAAACAGGTATTGAAGCCGGTCAGCAACGCATCGAGGCGATTGTCTTCCGCGTAGCTGCGTGCACTGATTCCGGTGGGCCAGACCGGTTCGCTCGCCACTGAGCGCAGACGCTCCATAGGGGCGCGAAGCCGTGTATAAAAGGAGACGGGTTGAAAGCCGCGCTTACGCAGAAAGGCATCGGCGTCTGGGCGATTCACATTGATATAGGCGCCGAGGCTGGCGGCGCCAAGTTCGCGGGCGCGCGCCTTCATCCGCGCCAACAACTCGCTCCCGATGCCCTTGCGGCGCCACGCCGGATGTACACGCACGACAATATCACCATGTCCACTCGCGGGCGCCTTCCAGAGGCTCGCGAAGCCGATCAACGCATCGGCGTTCTCCGTCTCCTCGACAACCCAGCGATCCAGCAGCGGATCATGGCCGGGCCAGGCAAGCTGCTGGCGGAGCGCCTCGACATCGCTATGCTCATCGTCGTGATCAACCGCTTCGATAGCCGTAAACAGGCGCGCCAGCCGCTCGACATCCAGGCTGGGCTGAAAGCGGCGGAAACGGCACGGCGCTGTGGCTGCGACGGGCGGTTGTTTGTCGGCCAGAAGGTCTTCGGTAGTCACGAGAGCGTGGCTCCTTTTCTCTGGAACGCCAGTAGTGGCATTCTCTCAGTTCGGGATCAATTAGGGTTCGGTTCGGGTTCGG